>CALGHC010000844.1 GCA_937915965.1 uncultured Myxococcales bacterium | reverse complement strand
CCGCCGATGGCGGAGGCGATGGCTGACAGCGCCCCCAGCGGCGACGACGAGAGCGAACGCCGCGCCGATCTCGAACGCCGGCGTGCCGCCGTCATGCGGTCGGCCGAGGCCCTCGCCACCGGGCGCGAGGTCGGTGCGCTCTACGCATACGAGGCCAAGGCGCCGGTCACCGTGCCCGATCGTTCGGCCGCGCTGATCCCAATCGTCAACCGCAACCTTCCCGGCGAGGACATCTTCCTGTTTCGCTCCAGCAGCGCGGGCACGGTCCCCTACCGCGCGATCCTGCTGCGTAACGGCAAGGACAGCTCGCTCGAGTTGGGGTTGATCACGCTGTACGTCGACGGCACCTTCGCTGGCGAGGGCTTCCTGGGCCGCATCGACAAGGGCGCGACCACGTTCATCCCCTACGCCCGCGAGGCGACGATGAAGGTCACCGTCAGCAACCGCAGCGAGATGACCGAGGCCCGCCTGGTGCGGGTCGTCAACGGCCACATCCAGGTGGAGGCCAAACGGGTGCATACCCGGACGTTGAAGATCGAGTCGAACCGGGACAAGGCCTCCAAGGTCTACGTCAAGGTCAACCGCCGCGGCGGTACCGAGCTGCAAGACCCGCCCAAGGACCTGGTCAAAGCCGACACCGAGCTGTACGTGCCGATCGATGTGCCGCCTCACGCCAAGGGCGAGACGAAGCTGGTCGAGGTCGAGCCGATCCGCCACTCCGAGACGGTCCTCACCGGGCTGGTTCTCGACGCCTTCCGCCTCTACCTCAAGGGCACGTCGATCGACGAGGCAGTCGCCGGCCCGATCCGAGAGCTGCTGGCGATCAACGAGGAGCTCGGCGAGCTGGCGCGGGGCCGCAATACGCTCATGGAGCAGCGCAACCTGCTGGAGCGAGAGGCCAAGCGGATCCGCAGCAACCTCGACAGCCTGCCCCTCGACAAGGTCGCCAACAGGCTGCGCAAGACCCTGGTCGATCAGCTCGACGCCAACGCCACCAAGGCCGCCCTGGTCGCCAAGTCCTTGGTCGAAAACGAGGTCCAGCAGGCGGCGCTACGCGAGAAGCAGGTCGTGCTGATCAAGGGCATTTCGCTGAAGTAGCAGCTCGCTGAAGTAGCGTCACGCTGAAGTAGTAGCTCGCTGAAGTAGCAGCCTGCCGTCCAGGCGACCGACCCCGCGCCGCCGCGCCGGCGCCGCAACACAGGAGTCGCGATGCGCATCCTCTACGGTGTCGTTGGCGAGGGCATGGGCCACGCGACCCGTTCGCGCGTCATGATCCAGCACCTCGTCGACGGCGGTCACGAGGTCGAGATCATGGTCAGCGGCCGCGCCCATGACGTGCTGGCGCGCCACTTCGAAGGTGTGCACCTCATCCATGGCCTGCGCCTCGTCTACGAGGAGAACACGGTCAAGAAGACCCGCACGGCGCTCGAAAACCTGGTCGCCCTCGGCGAGGGGCTGCCGCACAACGTCGCTGCCTACTTCGAGCTGCTCGACCGCTTCGCTCCGCAGATCGTGATCTCTGACTTCGAGTCCTGGGCGTGGGGTTACGGCAAGAGCCATCGGCTACCGGTCATCAGCATCGACAACATGCAGATCATCAACCGATGCAGCCACGACGAAGCGCTCATCGGTCCACACGACACGGCATTTCGTCTCACTCGCGCCGTCGTCAAGACCAAGCTGCCGCGCTGCTGGCACTACCTGGTGACGACGTTCTTCTTCCCGCCGCTGCGCAAAGAGCGCACGACCTTGGTGCCACCGATCTTGCGCGACGAGGTGATCGCGATCGATCGCGCGGCCGTCGAGCGCGGCGACCATGTGCTGGTCTACCAGAGCTCGGACAGCCACGAGAGCCTGATCGATGTGCTCGGCGGCTTCCCCGACACCGACTTCCTGGTCTACGGCCTTCGTCGCGGCATCGAGTCCAACGTCGTCGAGGGGAACATCATCCACCGGCCCTTCTCGGAGACGGACTTCATTCACGATCTGGCGTCCGCGCGCGCCGTCGTCGCCGGAGGCGGCTTCTCGCTGATGAGCGAGGCCGTCTATCTCGGCGTGCCGATGCTGTCGGTGCCGCTCGCCGGGCAGTTCGAGCAGACCCTCAATGGCCTGTACCTCGAGCGCCTCGGCTATGGCCTGCACCGCGCGGATCTCGGCGCCGACGACCTCGCCGAGCTGCTCGCCCGCGCCGACGAGCTGCGCGCCAACCTCACTGGCCATGTCCAGGACGGCAACCGGATGGTCTTTGACCACCTCGATCGCCTGATCGCCGACATCGAGGATGGCTCCGATCGACCGCTGATCTGATCGGTGGCAGCGACAAGGCCGCAGACGTGATCCGCCAACGGGCCAGACCGGCGGCGCTCAGGGCGCCAGCGCGGCCGCCCAAGCGATCGTCGCCTCGATCGGCATGTGGTCGGAGAGATCGACCCCTTCGCTGTCGACGAAACCGGGCACCACCCGCCAGGCGGTCGGGGTGAGGGTGACAGCGTCGCTGCTACGGAAATAGATCCGATCGATGCGGTCGGGCTCGGCGCAGTCGACCGCGGCGCAAACACGGCTGAGGGAGGCGCCCGCCTCGATGTGCTCAAGAAGCGCCTTCTCGGCGGCGCTGTCGCCAAATCGCAGGTTGGTGTCGCCCATGAAGATCAGGGCACGACCGGCCGAGAGCTCGGCCATGGCGGCGAGGATCTCGTCGACCTGAATCACCCGCGCCGCCATGTCCTCGTCGCTGCCGCCGGCCTCGAGGTGGGTGACGTAGACGTCGAGCTCGACACCAAGGGCGAGCTGCAAGCGGACCATGAGGAATCCCTTCGAGGCGAGACAGTCGCTGGCGTGGTCAAGCAGGCCGACGCAGGTCGAGAAGTGGCGGCCTTCGCTGGCGAGACTGACAAAGCGCGCGAATGTGGTGATGCCCGAGCCGTAGGCGCGGTCGGGCAGCACGTCGTCGAAGTGTTCTTTGGTGGTGTGGGTGACGGCGGCGGCGAGGACGGCGTGGTTGCCGTCGATGAAGTCCTCTTGGAGGCCGACGATGTCGAAGGCGTCGAGGCGTGGCGCGATCTGGGCGATGCGGGCCGTCGTGTCGTCGCCAGTGATCATCGAAGGCAGGCCGTGCACGTTGTAGGTCAGGACGCTGAGGGTACCCGACGGCGCGGCGACGGCGTCGGTGACCGCGGCCGTGTCGGCGTCTCCAGCGGCCTCATCGCTGCAGCCGGCGACGAGGCCCGAGACCCCGCCGATCAGGGCGGTGACGGCGGCGACGGCGACGACGGCGACGACACGATGCGCGACGGCGACGGCGACGGCGATGGCGACGGCACGACGCGCGACAGAGCCCGTCATGACACCACCACGCTGACCATGCGATCGGCTACGACGATGACCTTGCGGACGGTCTTGCCTTCGGTCCATTTCTGCACCCCCGGATCGGCGAGGGCGAGCTGCTCAAGGGTCGCCTTGTCGAGTCCGCGCGCGACCGCCAGGCGGGCACGCAGCTTGCCGTTGACCTGCACCGGCAGCTCGATCGTGTCGTCGACGCACAGCGCCTCGTCCCAGGTCGGCCACGCCACCTGCGAGACCGACGGCGGCCTGCCGAGCCTCTCCCACAGCTCCTCGGCGATGTGCGGCGCGTAGGGCGCCGCCACCAGCACGAGGCGCTCGGCGGCGCTCACCGCCAGCGTGGGCTGTTTCATCAGCGCGTTGACGGCCTCCATCATCGCGGCGATCGAGGTGTTGAAGGCGAGGCGCTCGGTATCCTCGGTGACCTTCTTGACGAGTTTGTGCAGCGTGCGCTCGATCTCGTCGCTCGGCGGGGTGTCGACGATCGGCTTGTCGAAGAGGCTCCACAAGCGGGCGAGGAAGCGACGCGTGCCGACCATGCCGTTGGTCTGCCAGGGTTTGACCTGCTCCAGCGGTCCCATGAACATCTCGTAGAGGCGGAAAGCGTCGGCGCCGAAGTCGCGCAGCATGTCGTCGGGGTTGACCACGTTGCCGCGCGATTTCGACATTTTTTCACCGTCTTCGCCCAAGATCATTCCCTGATTGACCAGCCTCTGGAACGGCTCGGGGCCCGGCACCGCGCCGACGTCATAGAGCACCTTGTGCCAAAAGCGCGCGTAGAGCAGATGCAGGACCGCGTGCTCGGCGCCGCCGACGTACAGGTCGACCGGCAACCAGCGCGCCATCGCCTCGGCCGATGCCAGCGCCTCGGTGTTGTGCGGGTCGAGGTAGCGCAGGTAGTACCAGCACGAACCAGCCCACTGCGGCATCGTGTTTGTCTCGTAGGCCCACCAGGCGCCGGGTTGTGCGTCGAGTGCCGCCGATGCGGCGCCGCCGAGCTGATGAAAGCGCCAGCTCAAACAGCGTGCCAGCGGCGGCTGGGCGTCGCCGGTCGGCGTAAAGTCGTCGGTCTCGGGCAGGGTCAACGGCAGCTCGGCTGGGTCAAGGGCCGTCGGCCGGCTGTAGTCGACCGTGCAAGCGTCGCCGCGCCGCGGGTCGAAGTCGCTCGCGTCGGTGCCCTCGCCCGCGAGGACCGGATAGCGGATCGGGATCGGCTCGCCCCAGTAGCGTTGCCGCGAGAAGACCCAGTCGCGCAGCTTGAAGTTGACCTTCGCCGCGCCAAGGCCGCGCTCTGCCAGCCAAGCGGTGATCGCCTGCTTGAACGCCGCGGTCGTCAGGCCGTCAAACGGGCCGGAGTTCACGGCGACGCCGTGTGCCGTGAAAGCTTCGGGCAAGGGCGAGGCGGCGCCGTCGTCGGGCCCGGCGACGACGCGCAGGATCGGCAGGTCGTACATGGTCGCGAAGGCGAAATCGCGCTCGTCGTGGCCCGGCACCGCCATGATCGCGCCGGTGCCGTAGCCGCCCAACACGTAGTCGGCGACCCAGACGGGGATCTGCCGGCCATCGACCGGGTTGATCGCGTAGCCGCCCGTGAAGACACCCGTCTTCGCCTTGCGCTCGTCCTGTCGATCGCGCTCGCTGCGACCCAGCGCGGCGTCGACGTAGGCGCGCACGACCTCGCGCTGGCTGTCGCTGGTGAGCGCGTCGAGGAGCTCGTGCTCGGGGGCGACGACCATGTAGGTCGCGCCGAAGAGGGTGTCGGGCCGGGTCGTGTAGACGCGCACCTTAGCGGCCTGGTCGACGATCTCGAAGTCGACCTCGGCGCCCTCGGACCGGCCGATCCAGTTGCGCTGCATCTGAGCGATGCCTTCGGGCCAGTCGAGCGCGTCGATGTCGCTGAGCAGGCGGTCGGCGTACGCGGTGATCTTGAGCATCCACTGGCGCATGGGCTTGCGCACCACCGGGTGGCTGCCGCGCTCGCTCTTGCCGTCGATGACCTCTTCGTTGGCAAGCACGGTGCCCAGTGCGGGGCACCAGTTGACGGCGATCTCACTTTGATAGGCCAGATCGCGATTGAAGAGCTGCAGGAAGATCCACTGCGTCCATTTGTAGTACGTCGGATCGGTGGTGTTGACCTCGCGATCCCAGTCGTAGCTGAAGCCGAGCGCCTTGATCTGCCGACGGAAGTTGTCGATGTTGCCGGCCGTCGTCGCGGCGGGGTGGGTGCCGGTGTCGATGGCGTACTGCTCAGCGGGCAGACCGAACGCGTCCCACCCCATCGGGTGCAGGACGTCCACGCCGCGAGCGCGCAAGAAGCGGCAGTAGATGTCAGTGGCCGTGTAGCCCTCGGGGTGACCGACGTGCAGACCCGCTCCCGAGGGATAGGGGAACATGTCGAGCACGTAGGCTTTCGGCCGGGTGCCGTCGTTGCCGACTCGGAAGGGCCGGTGGGCCTCCCACCAGGCCTGCCACTTCGCCTCCATGCCGTGCGGCGTGTAACGGCCGTCGTCCTCGCTGGGGTCGGCGGCCTGGCCGGTCGCGTCGCTGGGCTGACCAGATGCGTTGCTGGGCTGTACTGGCGCGGTCATGTCACGTCTCCGTCGTTCGACGCCGCCGGCTGGCCGGGCGACGCGGGCGGAAACATGCCGCGCGCTTCGAGGCGATGCAAGCCGGGCACGGGAAGGCGTGCACCTGCACGCGCGCGCCGCGGCACCTACCTGTTCTGCGCGCCTACATGTTCTGCGCGCCTACATGTTCTGCGAGATAGGCCACGTGCCGGGCGTCACAGAGCCGACGAACTCCAGACCATCGAGGATGACCTCGCTGTCGTAGATGCCGTCGCCGGCGTCATGCAGGTGGAAGGTCAGGGTGAACTCCTCGCCGGGCTCGATCGGCCACTCCGTCGCCAGCCAACCGGTGGACGAACCGCTCTGCGCCGAGTCGTTGCCCTGGCTGCCACACGAGTAGCCCGTGCCGCTGATGTCGGTCGTCGCCTTGCCGTTGGGGCAGCCACCCAGCCAGCAGCACTCCGACGCCGCCGTGTTGATCGCGATGTAGCAGTAACGCTGCCGGGGGTTGCAGAACTGCATTCCGGGGCTGCAGACGAAGTCGTAGTGCTGATCAGGGTCGCGGCACGCCGTGTAGTTGATCACGGTCGGCTTGCCGCCGTTGGTGCTGCCGGCCTCCAAGACCATGTAGAACTTGTCGTTGAACTGCGAGCCGACGTACTCGTCGTACTCCTCCGAGAAGAAGACATGGCGCACGCGCAGGCCGTTGGCGCCCGCGGGGGCCTTCATGCGCACCCGCCACTCGACCGCGTTGTAGGCCGCCGCCCCGCCCGGCATGAACGGATCGGTCATCGACGAGCCGCCGAGATCGTCGCTGTGGGACGTGCCGGTCGCCGGGCCCGTGGCCATCAAGGCGTAGGACTTGCCGACGACGGGTGCAAGGTCGTTGCCCTTGTCGCCGAAGTGCGCGACGGCGGCGAAGCTGCCGGCGGTCTTCGAGCCAGTGGGCGAGGTGTAGGTGCCCTCGAGGAAGACGTCATCGTCGCAAAGTTCGAGCGCGCAGCGCATGGCGTCCAGGCTGGTGCCAACGTCAGCGCAGTCACCACACTTGTTGGCGATCGGGTCGGCGCCGGTGCCGCCGGTGGGGTAGGCGTCGATCTGGCCGGTCTCGAAGACCTTGCGGTAGGCGACCAGCAGGGCGTGGATTTCCAGCAGCTCGGTGTCGCTTGGCAGCATCTTGATCGCGGCCTCGATCGTCGCGATCGCTTCGTCGATGCGGTCGCGCGCGGCCTCGCCCTCGAGGGTCTGTACCTCCTGGAGGGCCTCGGCGTAGGCGACCACGGCGTCCCCCTTGGCGAGAAGGGGCGAGTCGACGGCGATCAGGTCAACGAGCTTGGCCTCGAAGGTGTCGACGATCTCGACGTGCGTCACGGGGTGCTGCCAGGTCGCCTTGACGCTGATCGTCTCGGCGCCGGTCAGGGACTCCGGTGCGCAGGTCTTGATCACTTGATGGAAGATCATCGCGTCGTTGGCGGCGAGGTGCTGCGGCTCGACCTCCTCGGCGACGGTCGAGTACTCCTCGCCATGGAAGACGTCCATCTCGAAGGAGGGCGGCAGGGTGAGCTCAACCTGCACCGAACGCGCTGCCACCTCGACGTGGCGCAAGAAGGCATCGGTAAAGGCGATGTCGGCCTCGGCGGGGCTGTCGACGAAGACGTAGGCGCCCTTGCCCGCATCGGTGACGCTGTTCATGAGGGTGTCGTTGTAGTTCCAGGCGTCACCGACGCCGACACCGACGAGGTAGATCGCTTCCTTGTCGCCGTCTTTGGCTGCCGCGGCGATCAACGCCTCATCCTTCTCGCCGACATTGGCGCCGCCGTCGCTGATCAGCACCACGCGGTTGATCCGCGCCTCGGCGAAGTTCTTCTGGGCGAGGGCGTAGGCGGCGATCAGGCCTGCGCTGAAGTTGGTCGCGCCGAGGGGCTGCAGCTCGTCGCAGGCCGTGGTGATCGTCGGGTCCCAGGGTCCACTCACCGCGTGCGACTCGAGCATCGGCGAGACGGCGCCGCCCCACGCGACCAGCGAGAAGAGATCGCCCTTGTCGAGGGACTTGGCCAGAGCGATGCAGGACGTGCGCGCCAGCTCGATGCCGGTCTGACCGGCCGGGCCCCAGCCCATCGACGACGAGGTGTCGACGGCGAGCACGAGGTTGACCCGCCGGCGATTCTCGACGCTGAAGTCCGGCGCGCGAACACCGATCTGCAGGTGATAGCGATCGTCGGGGGCGGCGCGCATCTGGGCGCTGACGGCGACGTGATCGGCCGCGGCGGCGGGATAAGCGAAGTCGTAGTAGTTGAGGAACTCGTACACACGCAGGGCCTTGTAGGCGTACTGGCCCTGGCCGATCAGCGAGCGGGCGATGGTCGCGCCCGCCATCGAGTTGGAGTCGTCGGCTGAGAGGTAGAGCACGACCGGGTCGGCGGTGTTACAGACCGGCGCGCCGGCGTCGTCGCCGCTGATCGTGTCCGCTGTCGCGTCGCCGGCGGTCGATCCAGCGTCCGCGCCGTTGGTGGGCTCGCCCGCCGAGCCGGCGTCGCTGACTCCACCGCCTTCGCCAACCGGCGGCGAATTGGGCACGCCAGTCGAGGCGTCACTGGCGGAGCTGCCCTGGTCGGTGCTGCCGCTGTTGCCGCTGTTGCCGCCGCCGTTGCTGCCGCCGTTGGCACCGCCATTGTCGCCGTTGCCGCCGCCGGTGGGGTCGCCAGGCTCAGCGCCGCCGCCGGACTTGTCTTCGGCCGACACCGAGCCGTTGCCGCCGAGGCCGAGGTTGGACGTGCCGGTGTCATCCGCGCATCCGAATCCGAGGCCAAGGACGGCAACGAGGGTCGTGATCAGGAGCAGGGGCAAGCGGTTGGGACGGTTCATCTCGGTTCTCCATTCTCGGGCGGCGGGGGCAGGGTCCGGCAGCGCGCGGATGCATCCGTTGCAGCCGGGGCGCGTCGGCACAACGCCTGGTGCGCTGCGCTCGCGTTCCCTCTGACCTCATTGCAATGCAAGCGCCTTGCCATCCGCGACGAAGGCGCGGGGAGATTTCGTTTTGTGGTGTAATGACGGAGATGTAGGCGGGCGCACCGCGAACGAGAAGGGCGCGATTCGGTGCGATCGGCCGGCGCGGGCTGACAATCTCGTCGCCGCAGTGTGGAATTAGTCCACGGCCAATGTGGACTTCATCTACACGCCAAGGACCACGGGCTCGGGCCATTGATGACGTCAGCCGCGGCCGGTACTCGGGTCTGCCTCAGGCTCGGACTCGGACTCAGGCGCGGCTTCGGACTCAGGCGAGGCCTCGGACTCAGGCGCGGCTTCGGACTCAGGCGAGGCCTCGGACTCAGGCGCGGCCTCGGACTCAGGCGCGGCCTCGGACTCAGGCGAGGCAGACTTGGGCTGCGCGGCGCTGCCTTTCTTCGCCCAGCGGAACAGACCCGTAAACAGCAAGATCGTCGTCACGATGGTCGCGAAGACGAGCGTCGGCAGCTCCTCGGTGCCGGGGATCCCACGAGCGAACGGCAGCGTGGCGAGCACACCGGCGGCCAGACCACGCGGGAAGCTCACCCAGACCAGGCGGCGCTCGGGTTCGCCAAAGTCGCCGCGCGCGGTCATCAGACGTGCGACCGGCCAACGCGCTGCGAGCAACAAGACAGCCAGCCCCGCGCCGGCGGCGACCAGTCCCCACGGCGGGCCGATGCTCGCGCCAATAAAGACGAAGAAGAAGCTCTTGATAAAGAAGGCGAACTGCGTGTGGATGCCGCGCATCTGCGGCGACAGCTCGACGCCCTCCTTGAAGCCGACCTTGGCGGTGATCACGCCAGCGTTGCCGACCAGCACGGCGAAGACCAGGATGCCGAGCGCGGCGCTGCCGCCCTGCTCGCCCACCAACACGTACAGCAGGAACATCGCGGCGAGCGTCAGCGTGTAGTTGTATTCGTTGTCGTGCAGAACGCGCAGGACGAAGAACCACAGGAACGCCGCGGCGGCGCCAAGACCCGCGCCGACGCCGAGGTTCTTGAACAGCGCGACGGCGAGGAGCTGGGCGCCGCTGGTCGCCGCGACAGGAGCGGCAACGGCAGCGGCAGCGCCTCCAGCGGCGGCCGTGTCGCCGACGGCTGCGACGGCGTCGCCGACGGCGGTCGCGACCGCAGCGAGCCCGCCTGAACCAGAGAGCATGTCCATGAGGGCGGCAGCGATCACCACGCAGAAGATGTCGGTAAAGGCGGACTCGAGGTTGACCAACCCCGCCGTGCGCTCCTCGGCGCGGGCCGCCTGCATCGCCGGCATGATGATGATCGACGAGGATCCACCGAGGATGGCGCCGAGCATCATGCCGTGGGTGAACGACCAGCTCTCCACGTAACCCAGCCAATACGGCACCATGCTGACCAGCGCGACGGCGGTCATCGACACCAGGAACGCCAGCAGCGCCAGCAAGGCCGAACCGCCAGCGCCACGCGCGACCGCGTCGAGACGCAGCTTGCTGCCGCCCTCAAAAAGGATCACCACCAACGTGACGGCGGCGAAGGCGGGCGCGATCGCTTGGAGGTCGGCGCGATCGACGGCGCCGGTGAGCGGACCGAGGATCAGGCCGACCAGGACCAGCCAGACGGCGTCGGGGATCGACGTCTTGCGAAAGAGGACCTCGCCCAGGACACCGATGAGGATGATCGAGGCGAGCGTCACGAGGAGTTGAGAGACGGGATCCATAGCTGCCTCCTGCTGAACGGCAGTCTGGCGAAGGCCAGCCTCGGTGTCGAGGGAGCGATCGCGGCGGCGGTAGCAGGTCTTGCGGCCCTTGACGGGGCCCAGGCGCCGCGCGAGGCTGCCGGCCCCCGAACCCGACCTGCGGAGGCGCTCGAGATGGCTGGACGGTTCTACGCGACAACGCCGATCTACTACGTCAACGACAAGCCGCACATCGGCCACGCGTACTGCACGATCCTGGCCGACGCGGCGCGGCGCTACCGCGGCCTGCTCGGCGACGAGACGTACTTTTGCACCGGCACCGACGAGCACGGCCAGAAGGTCCAGCAAGCGGCGGAGCGCCGCGGCATCAGCCCGCAGGATCACGTCGACGACCTGCACGGCGCGTTCAAGGCGCTGCTCCCCGAGATCGGTTGTGCGCCCGACCAGTTCATCCGCACCACCGAGACCCGCCACGCGCGGGTCGTTCAGCGCGCCCTGCAGCAGATCTGGAGCGACGGTCTGGTCGAAGCGCGCGAGTTCGAGGGCTGGTACTCGACGGCGGCCGAACGGTATTGGACCGAGAAGGACCTGGTCGACGGCATGTGCCCTGACACCGGTCAAGCCGTCGTGCGCCTCAAGGAGAAGAACTATTTCTTCTTGATGAGCCGCTTCCAGGATCGCCTGATTGCGGCCGTCGAGAGCGGCGAGATGCGTATTCTACCGCCGGGTCGCGCCAACGAGGTGCTCGGCTTTCTGCGTGAACCGCTCCAGGATCTGTGCATCTCGCGGCCCAAGTCTCGGCTGAGCTGGGGCATCGAGCTGCCTTTCGACACCGACTACGTCACCTACGTCTGGTTCGACGCGCTGCTGAACTACGTCACGGCGATCGGCGGGCTAGGGGCGGCGGCGGAGAACGCAGATCAGCTCGTCGATCCGTGGCGCCCTGCCCCAGCCAGCCACGCGGCGACCAGCGACGGCGACGGCGACGGCGACGACGACGGTGATACGTTTGCGACGTGGTGGCCGGCAGTGCATCACTTCCTGGGCAAGGACATCCTCACCACGCACGCGATCTATTGGCCGACCATGCTGATGGCACTCGGTCTGCCGGTGCCCTCGACGCTGGTAGTGACCGGCTGGTGGCTGACCGACAACACCAAGATGTCCAAGAGCCTGGGCAACGTCGTCAGCCCGCTGTCCCTCAAGGACAAATACGGCGCCGAGGTGCTGCGCTATTTCCTGTTGCGCGAGATGGCCGTTGGCCAGGACGCAAACTTCAGCGAGGCCGCCCTGGTCGGCCGCAACAACACCGATCTCGCCAACGATCTCGGCAATCTGGTGCAGCGCGTCCTGACGATCGTCGAGCGCAATTTCGGTGGCCACGTGCCAAACCCGCAGGCGAAGGTCGAGCTCAGCGAGACCTTGACCTCGGCGGTCACGTTGGGGCGGTTCCTGGTCGGCGAAGAGGTCGATCTCGACGCCTTCGACGCCGGTCAGGCGAGCCCAGTCGCGCAGACCGTCGCGACCATGAAGCTGCACGTCACCATCGCCGACACCATGTCGCTGGTGGCGCGGCTCAACCAGGTGATGACCGCGGACGCGCCGTTCAAGCTGGTCAAGACCGACCGCAAGGCGGCGGCGACCATCGTCTATCACGTCCTGGAGGGCATCCGCGTCGCGGCCAACCTGCTGTGGCCGATCATGCCCAATACCTGCGTGGAGATCCTCGAACGGATCGGCTGGAGCCAGGGTCCGGTGCCAATCGCCCGGCTGAAGTGGGGGGGCTTGTCTGCGGGCGCTGTCACCCGCGGTGGTACGCCGCTGTTCCCGAAATACACCTTCGGCGAAGACGAGGCCGACACGGTGGGCGCGGGCGGCGGCGCGAAGGCTGGCTCGAAGGCTGGCGCCAAGGCCGCCAAGGGTGCCGACGCGGCGAGCGCGGACCCGGCCTTCACCTTCGATGACTTCATGCGAATGGAGCTGCGTGTCGGCCGCGTGATCGGCTGCACCGAGGTGCCCAAGAGCAACAAGCTGGTGAAGATGCAGGTCGATGTCGGCGAGGACGACGAACGACAGATCCTCGCCGGCGTGCGGCCGGCCCTGGAGCCTGACGACCTGATCAACCAGCTCATCGTCGTGCTGTGCAACCTGCCGCCCCGCAAGATCATGGGCGCGGTCAGCGAGGGCATGATGCTGGTCGCCGAGGGTGACGACGGCGAGCTGGCCTTCTTGAGGCCGGCGGCCGACTCGGCGCCCGGCAACCGCGTCCGCTAGGGTCTGCGTGCCGCGCCAGACGGTCGCGTGGTTGGGGACCGGAGCGGGCGACGATGGGCGCGCACCTTCGGCCGAATTCGCTAGCGGAATACCCAGTTGCGGGCGAGCAGGTAGTTCGCGACGGTCCCAACCGCGATGCCCATCAGGTTGCAGCAGTCGGCCCGCACCCGCCAAAGCAGCCGCCATGGCGCGACAGTCGCCAGCGGGGCCCCGAAGGACTCGACGGCGTAGAGCACACCGTTGAGCACGATCAACTGCAGGGCAAAGGCGACCGCAGCCGACGGGTAGTAGCGCAGCAGTCGACCCAGACGCGAGGTCTGCCAGGTCGAGGCGCCGTCCTGAAAGGTGAATCGCTCGTTGAGCAGGAAGTTGGTCGCAACGCTGACGAACCAGCCGGCCGTAGCGGCCATCTGCAGGGCGAGGCTACCGGCAGCGCGTTCGACGTGCGGCACGCCGGGCCACGCCCACAAGACCGCGCGAAAGATGATCATGTTGACGACGACGCCGCTGGCACCGACGACACAGAAGAGCAGGAATCGACGGTGGCGGGCCGCAAAGGACGCCAGCCGGCCGACTGCAGCGGTCATGGCGACTCCGCCAGGCACGCCCACAGTCCATCCTCGGTCGCGACAAGGTGCATGAGCGCGTCGTGGTCCGCGTTGGGGAACCAGTCGACGACACAGGCGCACGGGGCTGCAGCGATGCAGATCGCGTCGTCGCGCAGGCCTGGCAGGTAGCGGTCGTAGGAGCCGCCACCGCGACCGAGACGCGGTCCGTCGGGGCGCACGCCGACGGTCGGCACCACGACGACATCGAGCAGGTTCGGATCGATCGGCGGGCCAACCGGCTCAAGCAGACGACTACGGGGTCGCGGTTGCAGGGCGGCCGGGCCGCTCGCCAGAGCGAAGTCCAGCTCGGGGCCGGCACCGCGCACGCGTGGCCAGGCGGTCTCAATACCTGCGACGGCCAGCGCGTTGGCGAGCGGTCGGGTGTCGACCTCGGCACCGAGCGGGCTGTACAGGCCGACGACCCGCGCCCCGACCGCCTGCGCGAGCCGCACAACATCACGGGCGAGGCGGTCCGCGTGCAGACGCCGACCGCCGTGATCGCGGCCACGCAAAAGCGCCGACAAAGCAGCGCGCCAAGCCGCCTTGTCGGTCGGCAGGGGAGAGGGCGGCGGCGCAGCGCGCGCGTCGACGAGCTCGAGGAGGGCGCGGAGGTCAATGGATGAGGGAGGCATCGGGGGACCTGCTTGGGCTGATCGGGTCGTTGGACCGCACGAGAGACGACGCCGGCTTGGGGGGGGCGCGACTACGAAGGGGACGCGGAATCGACGACGACTGATTCCAGCGCCGCGATCAGCGCCTGGGTACGCTGCTGGGCGACGTCACGCAACTTCTCGCCGCCGGCACGCTCCTTTTGCCAGTCATCGGCGAGGGTGAGGGCGACCAGGACGGCGAGGCTGTGGGGAGGCAGCGTCGCTTTGCGGCGCAGGTCGGCGATGCGCTCGTCGACCATCTTGGCGAGGCCCTCGATGTAGGCCTCGTCCTCGTCGGTCTGCAGCGAGAACGTCTGACCCATGATCTGGACCTTGACGCGCTTGGACATGGCACCTCCTCGAAGTCTTCTCGACGGTGTCGCGGACGTTTCTCGTTGGCGCTCGGTGCCACCGATCGCCGGTCGCCCCTTGGCCTCATTGCTTCTTGCAGTACCCGTTGTCGCACAGCTCGTCGCCCGCGCAGGGGTGGCCGAGACAGGCCTTGAAGCCATGGCAGTTGAAGGCCAGCGCTGGCGCGCAGATGGCGCCCTTGTCAGATGGCACGCAGAAGGTCGCCTCGCCGCCGTAGGGGCAGTCGGCGTTGCTCTCGCAGGGCGCCGCCTGGACGCAGAACTTCTTGGCGTTGATCGTCGCGCAGCGGTTCGAGCCGCACTCAAAATCGTGGGCACACGCGTCGCAGAAGCTCTTGTCTCCCTTGGCGCAGCTGGGAAAACCGTTCTTGATGCCCGGCACCTTCTTGAAACAATAGCCCTTGGCACCCTGCGCGGTGCACGCGAAGCCGACCGGACAGGTCTCGTCCTTGGCCTTGGGATCGCAGATCTGCGCGCAGAAGCGCTCGCTATCGGGCCCGGCCTGGTAGCACTCAGTGCCACCACCACAGTCGCCGGCGAACTTGCATGGGCTGCAGTGCTCACCGGCGCCGGTGCACGAGCCGTAGTCGGGGGTGCATGCGAAATCGTCGAGGCCCGGGCCGTACTGACTGCAGGACGCACCGGCCGGGCAGGTGTTGTCGCCGACGCTGCATGCGCGCGTGCAGAAGCTGCCCCCCGCCGCGGGCTGCAGGCAAACCTGATCCGAGGGTCCGCAGTCGGCCGCCGAGGTGCAGTTGTCGCAGTAGCGCGGCAAGGTGCAGATGATCGCGTCGCCCACGGGGTTGCAGCCGGTCTTGGCGGGACAGGGTTTGTCGATGGCGCATGCGCGGCTACAGATGCCCTCGCCGGTGGTCGCGTTGGTCTCGTAGCAGACCAGGCCGCTGCCGATGCAGTCGTTGTTGCTGATGCAGGACTTGCCAATGCCCGCGGCGCTGCCGGCGTCAAATCCGTCGGCCACTGTGGAGCCGTCGCTGCCAGCGCTGGCCGCATCGGTGGCGGAGCCGCCGTCGCCGGTCGAGGACGCTGCGGCGCTCACGTCGGCGTCGGCGCCACCGCATGCCAGTGGGACGATCAGCACGGCGGTCAGCACGGCGGTCAGCGCGGCGGTCAGCGCGGCGGCCGGCGCCGTGGCCTTG
>CALGHC010000843.1 GCA_937915965.1 uncultured Myxococcales bacterium | reverse complement strand
CTGCGTATACGCTCTCGGGCGACGCAGAGCGGGCAATCGGGACATTGTGCGGCCCGCCGGGCCCGCGCGCCACTTGAAATTGTGTGCATCGGTGCAGGCGGCGGACCATCGCCGCTACAGGCCGAGATCTGCCTCGTAGCTCACCTCGATCTCGTCGCCAGGTTCGGGCAAAACTGTGAAGAAGATCGCGTCTGTGTAGACCTGACAGCGGTCGTCGATGCACGCCAGCCCGGCCGGACAATCGCTCAGGCCGTTGCATTCCTGGGCTTGGCCAACCGCGCTACCGCGCCCAGCGCGGCAATCTGGCGAAGGCTTGACGTAGTAGCAGTGGTCGTTGGCGTCGTTCGGGTCGTCACAGAAGATGAGCTCCGTGGTGACGCCCGCGCGGGTGCGGCGCACGCGGATGTGGTCCAGGCCACCCTGCGGCGGCTGCGGCAGGCAGACCTTGACGACCCGCTTGAGGATCGTGCGCGCGACGTTCTCGAGCGCGGGCGCGAAGGACTCGCCTTTGCAGATGTTCTCGACCATGCCGTTCTCGCCGAATGCCTCAGCAAACTGCACGTACCGCGAGCCATAGCCGGCTTCGCCGCGGGCGCCCTTGCAGATCGTCGGGATCTGGCCCGGTGCGATGTTCTTGAACGACGCGTGATAGTAGTTCACGCGGTCTCGCTGACCCTGGTCGGCGGTGAGCGTCTCGTCGCCCGTCTTGGCATCTGGTTTGGTCGCGTCGCCGACGATCGCCGCGACAATGACGCGGGCGGGGTCATCCTTCAGAGTCTTGAACCGATTGACGAACTCGCCGACTGGCGCGAACGCGGAGTCCACCCGCGCCCACTTCGCCATCGCCTCGTCCGCCTTGATGTGGCACGCCTCGCGCTCGGCTGAACCCTCTTTGCAGCCATTGGCGCACTTCAGCGGGTGGCAGAAGAAATTGGCGCCGCAATCGGTCTCGCCCTTCTTGCAGCAGCGCTCCGTGTCGCCGCACTGGTTGTCCTTCGTGCAGGCCTTCTCCTTGCCGGAGGGTGCGTTCCCCACCCGTGTCGAGCCCGCCATGCAGTCGCTGGGGCAGTACACGTTCAGGTCTTTGGTGCGCTTGAACTCGCAGTAGCCCTCGTTGAGCTCCCTGTTGCCGCCAAATGCGTCGCCGAGGCGCTGGCACATGACCCATTTCTCTTTCGTCTGGTCTTTGGGATCGAGCTCCAGGCGGACAGAGCAGTCATCGTCGTCGCTGATGAAGACGATGATCAGGTAGGCGTCCTCGCGCACCAGCCGCTTGTACTGACACTCGTCGGTGGGCTTGCCGTCCTTGTCCTTCGGGCAGTTCTCGCCGTTGCGGTCGAGCGCCGTCCACGCCGAGCGGAAGCCGCCCTCGAAGCCCGACTCCTGGGTTTGCGACGCACCGACAGTCGAGATGCAGCGGAACAGCTCCAGATTGTCCTGGGTGATGATGTCCGGCAGGTCCTTGTTCGACGGGCAGCCCTTGGTCGGCGGCGGGTACATGCAGCCGGCCAGCTCCTTGGTGGTTCCGCCTGGAACGTGGCACTCGATCGAGTCGTCGCTGTAGAGCTTCTTGCACTCGTCGTCGGTGGCGCACTTCGACGTGCAGTAGGTGTTGACCGAGCAGTTCAAGTTGGCGATGTAATTCGCGGCGGACACATCGTCGCAGCGCCAGTTGGCCGACTTGTCCAGGCCTGTCTGATCCGAAGCGGTCGTGTAGTCGCTGGTGTTGTCGGGCGTTGACGGACACAGCGATGAATCGGTGACAGTCTGGAATTGAAAGTTGGTCCAACCTTCGCCCTTGCTGTTGCCTTTGCAATGCGTGGCGTCCTGGCAGGGCGTGTTGACGCGCTCGATGCAGTTCGGCGGGAACTTGGTCGCCGCCTTGTGCATGAACGCGCCGACCTTCTGGACTGTCCCCGACGACCCCGGGTCAGGGGTCTGCTGGACCGTGACGACCGCCATCTGCACGTCGATCTGACCGAGATTCTGCAGCGCACTGACGAAAGTCTCGAAGCCCTGGGCCAGCGCGCGCTGCTCCTGGCACATTGACGGCGAGTGGTCGATGACCCAGAGGAAGTCGAGCTTGATCGCGTCCTTGTTCGACAGCTTCTGGGTGACGCGCACCTCGAACGTGTCGAGCAGGCTGTGCACAGGATAGTCGTTGCACGAGCCGAGCGCGGTCGCGGCGACCAGCACCAGAGCGATCGCTGCCAGCGGCGACGAACGAAGCGTCGTGCGTGAAGCGACCGAGAATGTGGAGAGTGGGACCATCGTCGTGCCTCGCGTCTGCCTGTCCGAATCGCAGGTCACCTCCGCCGCTTCGGCGATATGGGGACGTGCGTGCGGGGGCAGCAGGATAGCAGACGCTCTGCCCCGCTACCAGTGCAGCAGACTCGCGATCGCCGGTCCAAAAGCCGCCTGCAGAGCCGCGCGGATGGCCGGGCTATCGGGCTCGCCGAAGCCGATCAGCTGGCCCTCCGCGACGACGCCCGCCCGGTCCGCGGTGGCCAGAGCGAGCGGCAGCTCGTGCAAGGCCGCGACGATCGTGCGGCCGTCGCGGTGGGCGAGGTCGGCGAGCAAGGACAAGACGCGGCTGGCCTGCGGAAGGTCGAGCGACGTAGTTGGTTCGTCGAGCAGCAAGACGTCCGCCTGCTGGGCCAGAACCAAAGCCAGGAAGGCGTTCTGACGCTGTCCTCCCGAGAGGTGGTCGAGGGGCGTGCGGCGGTCCACGGTGAGGCCGACACGTTCGCAGGCCGCCTCAATGGCCACCTCGTCCTCGTGGCCAAGCGAGCCGAGGAAACGCGATGCGCTGCGACCGCCCAGCCAGGGGGTCCGGCCGAGCGCCACCAGCTCGCCCACGGTAGTGCCCGGCTCGAACTGGAGCTGTTGCGGCAGGTAGGCCAGGCGGCGTGCATCGGGCCGGTGGCCGCGCCGGCGTGGCGTGTTGCCGTCGAAGACCCTCCCTGCCGTCGGTTCGACCACGCCCGCGAGCGCCCGCAGGAGGGTCGTTTTACCCGATCCGTTGGGTCCCACGAGGACCGTCAGTGTGCCCTTGGCGAACGCGAGGCTGACGTCGCTGGCAGCCGCCGCGCCGGCACGGGCCACGGACGCCGTTCCGGCATAGCGGACCGTCAGGTTCTCGCAGGCGAGCGGCGTCGACCCGGGGCCGACCTGCGTCGCATCGTCGCCGCCGGCGGGCACAGACACGGCGGCCTCGGCGGAAGGCAACACGGCAGAGGGCGACCCGGCAGAGGGCGACCCGGCGGAGGGCGACAGCGCGGAAGGCGACAGCGCGTCGCGGCCCTCGGCCGCGTCCGTCCGCGCCGACCGACCTGCCGGACGGATCGGAGCGCGGTGACGCAGGAACGCCAACAGCATCGGGCACCCAGCGAGGGCCGTGAGGATCCCGACCGGCAGCTCGGCGGGCGCGACGATGACCCGGGCAAGCGCGTCCGCCCAGCACAGGAAGGCGCCGCCCACCCCGACCGACGCGGGAACCAACAGGCGGTGATCGCGGCCGACAATGGCGCGCAGCGCGTGCGGCACCAGCAGACCCACAAAGCCAATGATGCCCGCGAGAGCGACCGCCACTGCCGCCAGCGCGCTGGACAGCCAGACGGAACCGCGAACCAGCCGACCTTCGTCGACGCCGACGCCGCGCGCGCCCTCCTCGCCCAGCGAGAGCGCGTTGAGGCCGTTGGCTCCCGCGAGACCCCAGGCCGTCGCGACTGTGACGACGATGACGCCCGGAGCGAGCTGCCAGCTGGTCGTCACCGACACGCCGCCCATCAGCCAGCGGGTCGCCGCCTGCAGCTGCATACCCGAGAGGCGATACAGCAAGAACGAAGTGCCCGCTCCAGCGAACGCCGTCAGCACAAGGCCCGAGAGCAGGACGCGCTCGGGGCGCAACGGTCCGCTCGCTCGGGCGAGCCAAAATGCTGCGGT
>CALGHC010000842.1 GCA_937915965.1 uncultured Myxococcales bacterium | reverse complement strand
CACCGGCAAGTTCGAACCTTACGTCGATGGCCAGTGGGTACCGATGGTGCACGGCATACAGGACGGCTTCCACGTATGGGCGGCGTTCCGGGTCGGGCTGCCGGGCGCCACCGACAGCAAGGTTCTGTTGGACGCGAAGGGACGCTCGTACCTCAAGTGCGGCCTCGCTGCCAGCTCGTTCGAGGACAAGGCGTACGCCTACCCAGACGCCGACCTTGTCGGTACGTACACAAACGCGAAGAAGGACAAGCCCGGCTTGACAGTGGCGTTCTCCGAGAAGGAGGTGGCACTGTACTGTGGGCAATGGATCGTGGTCGCGGTCGAGGTGCGGGAACCCGGCTCGAACGTATGGGGCCGCGCGGAGCGGATCTTGCGCGTCTTCGACCTGGCCAACGAGCCCGGGAAGTTCTAGCGCCCTGACGTGGCGCGGAGAGGTTTCGCGAAGATGTCCTCGGAACGCGGGGCACGCTCAAGCAGGGCAAGCTCAGGGCGCGTAGCGCAGCATCACGCCGTGATTCATGGCGGTGAGTGATCCCAGGGCTCCGCCGACGAACCAGTAGCCGCCAGCCGAGTCGATCCAACACGCGTGGAAGTCCAGATCCGTGGGGGGGAAGGGCAGCCAGTCCCAGCCGTCGCCGCCGCGTGCAAGGACCGCTCCTGCCATGCCCGTCGCGATGGCCATGCCGTCACGCACGAAGACCCCGGCCAGCGGCGGTCCCTGGACCACAGGCGAGACCTCGACCCAGTCGCCGCCGTCGCGGCGCTCGAACACCACCGAGCTCGCCCAGCCGCCCACGACCGCGATGTCGTCCGGCCCTGAGCCGTGGACCGTCACGAGCCGCGGCTCGCCGGGCAGTGTGGTGGCCGTCCAGGTCTTGCCGTCGAAGTGCAAGAGCGTGCCGTCGTCGCCGGCAACCCAGACGTCGTCCGCGGTCGGCCCCCAGACCTTGAATAGCAGTCCGTTCGTTGCGGCCAACTCCGGCAAGTCGGTGACCTTCGTGGCGGTGTCGCCGTCGATCCTCACAACTACGCCGGGTTTGAGGCCGCCAAGGTAGCCGCCAACCGACCACATGGGCCCGTCACTCGCGCCCCACACGCCGTACAAAGTGGCATCCGTGGGGCTGGCCAGGGCGGTGAAGACCTGGGTCGCGACGTCGTATCGCAAGATCTTGCCGTTTGTCCCCACCATCCAGACCGTGCCGGGTTGCGCGCTGTAGACGGACCAGAGATGACCGGTAGCGCCGGTCTCTAGCGTCGCCCAACTTGAGCCATCGCCGCGCATGACCAGGGGCCCCTTGCCGTCCTTTCTGTCGGCCCCCACAGTCCAGATGTCGGCCGAAGAGAGACCCCAGATGGACAGCAGCGCGCCGGGCAACTCCTCGTGAACCGTGGTCCAAGTGGGCGCGGCCTGGGTCTCCGCGAGCCCGTCGGCCGCATCCGTCGAGGCACCTGCGTCTGTGTCTGAGTCCGGAGCGGCTCCTGTGTCGAGGGCGACGCCGGAGTCAGCATCGCCGCCCACGTCCGCGTCGCTGTCGACGTCTGGACCGGCGCACGCGCACAGGGCAAAGGTGATGACGAGCGCGGCTACGCCGACAAGCCAACGCCTTCCCTCGCACGCTACCGTCATCGATGCCTCCAGCGTTGCGACCAAGAAACGGCCCTGGCGGGCGGACATCAGAGAGATGGCAGCTCCGGATCGTAGCAGAAGCCTGTCGCGAGCTCCAAGGCGGGGTCCCACCGAGGCCGTCTGGGCGGGGCGACTCCAGCGAGGCGGCACCGGCCGTTCGTCGACACTTGCGCCATCGCGGCACAAGCGACACCCTCCGGCCCACCGGGGCTGGGCAGACGCTTGCCTCTCTTTCCACCCGCCACGCGGAGAACCCAACGGTGGACGTGCTCGTCATCGGCAGCGGCCTCGCTGGCGCCGGGGTCGCTTGGGCCCTTGCGCGCAGCGGTCGCTGTCGCACGCTCACCATCCTCGAGACCGAGACCTCGCCCGGCCAGCACGCCTCGAGCCAAAACGCCGCAATGATTCGCCAGATCGAGGAAGACCCCGCAGTGCAGCCGCTCGCCGCGGAGGGCGCCGCCCGCTTGCGCGCGCAACCATCGGATTGGCTCGACGAGGTTCCCTTCCGGCGGGTCGGTTCGCTGCTCGTCGCTGCCGGGCCGTCTTGGCTGGCCACCCGTGAAGTTGCGCGCTTGGCCCGCAGCTGGGGTGTGCACAGCGAAGCGGTGACGCGGGCGGCGGCGATCGCGCTGGTGCCGCAGCTGGACGGCGCGCAGATCGACGGCGCCATCTGGTCGCCGGACGACGGCGTCGTCGACGTGCATGCGTTGCTGCGGACCCTGCTCGACACGGCTGCGCACAACGGCGCGACTCTGTTGTTCGATCGCCGGGTCACTGGCCTCATTGTGCGCGGTGGTGGGGTTCGCGGCGCCGTCACCACCCGCGGAAGCGTCGAGGCCGACGTCGTCGTGAACGCCGCGGGCGCGTGGGCAGCGACAGTGGGCGCCATGGCCGGCTCGAACCTGCCGATCCGACCGCTGCGGCGTCACCTGCACGTATCCGAACCACTGCCAACGCTGCGCGCCGGCCAGCCGCTTGTCTGGGACGTCAGTCGCGGAGCCTACTTTCGCCCCGAGTCCGGGGGCCTGCTGATGTGCGCCTGTGACGAGTCGCCAGCCGAACCAGGCGTGCCATTGATCGACCCCGCCATGGACGACCGCCTGGCCGCCCACATGACCAGCTGCTTCCCTGCCCTCGCCCAGATCGGCCTGCGGCGCCGCTGGGCTGGGCTGCGCAGTTTCGCCCCGGACCGACGATTTGTATTGGGTGAGGACGCGCGCGGTCTGTTCTGGGCGGCCGGCCTGGGCGGGCACGGCGTCACGACCTGCACGGCGGTGGGTCGACTGCTGGCAGAGGCGATCCTCGACGGAACGCCGATCGCGGCAGCCCTCCACGTCCGCCGCCTCGGCTAGCCGCGGCGCCGGTCGGCGCGACCGTGTGGCCCGTCAGGGTTGCGTGGCAAGCCAGTCGCGCATTCCGCCGAGCAGCGCTCGGTAGACCGCCTTGCCGGTCTGCTGGTCGCCGCGCGGTGTGAGATGGGCATAGTCGGCCCATCCCAGGCCAGCCTTGACCCAACGCCCCATGGATCCATCGCCGCCCATCCACGCGCGCACGTCGAAGAAAGCGCAACCGGCTTCGCGTGCGACCTGTCGCTGCCAGTCGATCAGCCGCAACGTCCGTGGGTCGCTGATGACGCGACCGCGGTGGCGCTTGCCGTGGTCTCCAGGCCCGAGTACCAGACAAGCGGGTCTGTTCCCGGCGGCGACAGACTCACCCCGCAGCACGTCAAGCGCCTCGCGAAAGCGTGTTCGGTAGCGTTGCCCTGAGACCTTGTCGCCGCGCGCGTTGCCACCGTAATTCATGACGATCAGGTCGATAGGGCGTCCGGCCCGCTGTGCGTCCATGTGGACCTTGCTGGCGTGGCTCCACCGCGAGGCTCGCGCGCCGACGACGCCCAGACTGTCGTAGACAAGCCCCTGCGAACGCTCGACAACTGCTCCAAAGACCCGAAGACGGCCGCGTCGTAGCCGCCAGCGAACCCGATGCAGACCATCTGCCAACACGACCGTCATAACGCCGTCGCCGCTCCCGGCCGCAACGACGACGCTCTCATGCAGCTTGCCGTCTACGATGACGTCAACAACCGCGCGGCCTTGGGCCCGATACGACAGGCTGAACCGAGACGCGACAGAGCCTGGTCCGGACTTGGTCGTGCCGACCTGCAGCCACTGGCCAGCGCCGCCAGTTGCGGCGACTCCGGCGTGACCGTATGCGCCGTCGGAAAGTGAACCGCCGAGGAAGTTGCGGACGACCCAGCCCTCACTCGCCTGGCGCACGACCCCTTTGTGCCGGTACCAGCGGGTTCGCGAGCGGCCGAGTACGTGACCGTGGCCGCCGTCGCCAAATCGGCGCTGCAGCAGGACACGGATCGTGTGGGTGATGCCGTCGTTGGCGATGTGGGAGTCACCGTAGTGGGCAATTCGGACCAGCTCGCGGCGGCCGTGGGCCAGATCGGACACCGCTGTGTAGAAGGAATCGAGCGTGCCCGCGGCGCCCTCAAGCCAGACCGTCTGCCCCTCAAGGGCCTCGATCGGCACGAGCAAGGACGCAGGGACCACGCCGGCCGCGCCGTCCTGCGTCGCCGGCGTCGCCGCCCCGACCACAACCGTGGTCCCTTCGCCGGCGAGGGCGACCGGCTTCACCCCAGCCAACGCCTCGGCGGGGGCGACCTCCAAGGGCGCAACGCCATCACCCATGGTCGCCGCCGCGGCGAGCAGCGCCGATTCGCCAGGCAGGCTGTCGAGGGCCAGCGCCTCGCCGGGCATGGTCGCTACCGCCGAGGGGTCGACGCCGAGGGCGGGCGACGCGTGGAGCGGTTGCTGCAGGGTCGCTGCTCGCACGAGCGGCCCCGGGTCGATGAGATCAAGGTATCGGTAGTCGGCGAGTCGCTCATCGAGATAGGGCACCGCGGTCAAGCCAACGAAGGTGGCCAGCACAGCCGCGAGCCGGACGAGCGCCCCTGTGGGCAGCTGCCACACATGCGGATCGCTCGCGCCGTCCTGCGCGCGTGGTTCTTCTTCCTCGGCCCTCGTCGTCATCGGACTCCTTGCTCCCCACGGGACTGTCTCTTCTCGGCGGCGCCCACGCTGTGAAACCCTCGGTTCAGAACTGAAAGTAGATGAACGGCACGACGTCCGTCTCCGCGAACGTCGCAAAGACCGCCGCCAACGCGGCCAAGGCCGCACCCTGACCGACCGCTGGCCAGCGACTGAATTCTACGGACGCGCGGGCCATCCACCGCGATGGCGTGAGGTGACTGACAAAGGCGAGGCCCAGAACAAGCCAGATCGAGACGGTGATCCGCCCCAGTCCCCAGCCCTGGGTCCACAGACCGTTCCAGATCTCAGCCGCGGCAGAGAAGCTCGGCGCTCGAAACAGGATCCGAGCGAGAACGACGAAGTGAAAGGTCAGCATCCACTTCCACAGGACCTGCGCGAACGGTTGACGGCGGTCGTAGTAGCCCGGCTCCGTGAGGCGCTTGCGGCGGACGAGTACGCGGTTGATCGACACGGCAACGCCATGGAGCGCGCCGTAGACGACGAACTTCCAGGCCGCCCCATGCCACAGACCGATGAGAATCAACGTAATCATCGTATTGCGGTGGGCCATCCAAGGTCCGCCGCGCGAGCCGCCGAGCGGGAAGAAGACGTAGTACCGCAACCACTGTGACAGCGTCAGGTGCCAGCGCCGCCAGAACTCCGCGACGGAGGTCGCGACGTAGGGGCGAACGAAGTTCTCGGGCAGCGTGTAGCCGAGCAGGCGCGCCGAGCCGATCGCGATGTCGCTGTATCCGGAGAAATCGCAATATATCTGGAATGTATAGGCGTACAGCGCGACCATGAGTTCGGCGCCAGAGTACAGCGAAGGTTGACTGAACGCGCGGTCGACCAGGTTGAGCGCGAGGAAGTCGGCGATGATGACCTTCTTGGTCAGGCCACGGGCGATCCGAAAGAGCGCCTCTCCGACCTGGTCGCGGTCGAGACGGGGGGCGCGGCCGAGCTGCGGCAGCAGGTCGGTCGCGCGGACGATGGGGCCGGCGACGAGCTGTGGGAAGAACGCGACGAATACGGCGAAGCGACCAAAGTTGCGCTCTGCTTTGAGGACGCCCCGGTAGACGTCGATCGTGTAGCTCATCGTCTGGAAGGTGTAGAAACTGATGCCAACGGGCAGCGTGATCGCCAGGATGGGGATGGGCACATCAACGTCGAAGAGCCGCCCGATGTCGACGAACGACTGCAAGAAGAAGTTGGTGTACTTGAAGACGCCCAAGACACCCAGATTGCCCGCCAGGCTGACGAGCAGAAGCGACTTGCGCCGGCGTGCCCGCTCTGGGGGCGTGTCTTCGATCGCCCGGCCGACAAAGAAATCCAGCAGCGTCGAGCCGACGATGAGCAGAATGAACTGCGGATTCCACGACATGTAGAACAGGTACGAAGCGACCAGCAGAAAGGCCATGCGCAACGAGCGCATGCGCAGCAGCGCCCAGGCGACGGCGACCGTAACGGCCAAGAAGACCGGATAGAGCAGGCTGTTGAACAGCACGGCGGGTGGTCTCCGGGACTGCAGCGGCGCGCGAGCTGGCGCCGACGCGAGCGCGAGCGGCGAACAGCGAGCGGACGGGGGCTCAGACCGCGATATCGGCGGACGCTTCAACGGTTTCGCGAGAGACCGGGTCGGCGCAGCCGAAGGCGCGGCCCCCTAAGCTAACCCTGGTCGCCCTGGCTCGCCAGAATCCAGTC
Organism: uncultured Myxococcales bacterium; assembly: GCA_937915965.1. GTDB lineage: Bacteria > Myxococcota_A > UBA9042 > UBA9042 > UBA9042 > CALGHC01. Next base: position 5,733 of record CALGHC010000842.1, on the reverse strand, counting down.
CCGAATCGCCGTGCGCGACTCTGGCCACTGATCGGAGACCCGCAGACGGATGAAGCGGATGTACAATCCGTCGAGGAGGGTCTCGACCTCGTCAAGCAGGCCCAAGCGCTCATCGATGCGGTCGCCATCGCCATCGGCGAGCACGCTCGGCACCTTGACCCCGGAGAGGGCGAAGGTATCGGCGTTGAGCCCGACCTCAAATGTGCGCCCATCGATGTCGAGCACCAGCCGCGCCGCCGCAACCTTCTTGCCGGTACGCAGCGCGGTGCGCGACTCCTCCGCCAGCGATGGAGCGTCGGCCTGCACGGTCGAGCCTTCGCGCACGCCGCCGCCAGTCTCAAGGACGAGCCGACGGGCAAAATCGACGCGCACCTCGACGTCGGCCTCGATCGCGACCATGCCGTTGCCGCTCTCGGCGGCGTACCAAAGCCAGGTGAGGAACTCGCGGCCGAGGAAGGCGTATCGATCACTCTTGGGGACATCGCTCATCGATTGGCTCGCTTTGCCGGTCCTGCCGGAGGCTTGTCGCACGTCGCGTCCGCGCAGGCGGTGGATAGGCGGTCGGTAGACAGAAGAAAGGGGCGTATGTGGTCTAGATGTGGAAGGGCTCGGAATCGAGCCGAGCGACCGCGTCCATCTGCTCGTCGCCCAGCTCGCGCGCCCACAACAAGGTGAGCGGATCGAGGCTGCGAAGCTGCAGATGGAAGGTCTTCTCGAAGACGTCGACGAAGCGACCCACAAGCGCCTTGGACGTACTCATGAGACGCAACTCTCCGTTGGTCAGATTCCAGGCCGCCTCAATGAGCTGCATCTTGGGCAGACTCTGGCGGCGCAGCCGTCGTTTGACCTCGTCCTTGAGTTGATCGCGCTCGGCGCGGCTGAGCCGTTCACGCCCCATCGCGGCCATGCGCTCCTTTTCGTGGCGCTTCGCCCAGGCTTTGAGCGTTGTGGCGGGGATCTTCAGGGTGTCGATCCGTAGGCACAGCAACAGGCCGTCGCCCGGACGCAGCAGGGTGTGCGGATGCCAACTGGATTCGAATGGGTCGTCGCTTTGGACCCATCCCCAACTCTGCTCGAGGTCACCGGCAACCTCGATCTCGTGGAACGCGTGCTGCTCGAGCGCCTCGCACCACGCCTCGGCATGGTTCTCGGGAAGATCGCCGACGGTGATAAGGCGCGTGTAGGTCAGGCTACCGCTCGAGAGTCCCATGGCTTGTGCTCCTCGGCCCGTATGGGCCGCCCGGTTTGGGGGCGCCCGGTTTGTAGGAGGCCGCGAGGGCGAAGTCAAACCAGGACGCGGGCGCCGTCCACCGCTCGCGTTCGATCTCGAACGCCACGTGTGGCAACAAGGCAATGACCTGATTGCGACACCGGGCGACGTTTGACCGGCTTGGGGGCCGCGACTAGACTCCGCCGCCAGCCTCGCCGTGCTGCTCCACACCCGGCGATCGAGGAGCTTCAATGACTCTGGAACAAGCGATCGAGAACCGTACGGCGCAGGTTGCCGTGGTCGGACTTGGCTACGTCGGACTGCCGCTCGCCGCTCGCACGGCCGAGGTCGGTCTGCGCACCCGCGGCGTCGACATCAACCGCGGCCGCGTCGCCAATATCAACCTGGGCATCTCGGACATCAGCGACGTAGCGTCCGAGGTCCTCGCCCCTCTGGTCGCCAGCGGCCTGTTGAGCGCACACGACGACTTCGCGGTCATCAACGAGTCCGACGCGATCATCATCTGTGTACCGACACCGCTCAACAAGACCCGCGACCCCGACATCGGCTTCATCATGAGCGCAGCGGAGCAGATCGCGCCACACATGAAGGCCGGGCAGATCTTCGTGCTCGAGTCCACGACCTACCCTGGCTTCACCCGCGAGGTGCTCGCTCCCATGCTCGAGCAGGCGAGCGGTCTGACCGCTGGTGTCGACTTCCATGTTGCATTTTCTCCCGAGCGTATCGACCCCGGCAACGCCACATACGGCGTGCGCAACACCACAAAGATCGTTGGCGCGCTGAGCGAGGCCGGCGGCCAATGTGTGCGCGCTCTCTACAGCGCATTCATCGACCAGGTCCAGGTCGTCTCAAGCCCGGACTGCGCCGAGATGGTCAAGCTGCTTGAGAATACGTTCCGGGCAGTCAATATCGGACTGGTCAACGAGCTCGCCTTGATGTGCCACAAGCTCGGCCTGAGCGTCTGGGAGGTGATCGACGCGGCCGCGACCAAGCCATTCGGGTACATGCCCTTCTACCCAGGTCCCGGGTTGGGCGGTCACTGCATCCCGATCGACCCGCTATATCTGAGCTGGAAGCTGCGATCGCTGAACTACCAAGCGCGATTCATCGAGCTCGCCGATACGATCAACACCGACATGCCCACGCACGTGGTTCGACTCGTGCAGGACGCCCTCAATGACCGCGGCAAGGCAGTGCGGGGCAGCCGGATCCTGGTGCTCGGTGTCGCCTACAAGCGTGACATCGACGACTACCGTGAGTCGCCTGCGATCACGGTCATCGATCAGATCGCCGAGAAGGGTGCGGTGGTCGACTACTACGACCCGCACGTTCCTCACTACTTCGAGGAAGGCACGCGCCACGAAGGCATCGCCGACTTGAGCGACCTGGAGAGCTACGATCTCGGGGTAATCATTACTGACCATCGCGCGTTCGACTACGCCGACATCTGCCGCCGCCTGCCGGTCGTGGTCGACACACGCAACGCGACACGCGACGTCCGCGCTGGCCAGGATCACATCTACTTGCTGTGAAAGAGACGGCGCCCCGATGCCCGAAGCCCAAGGGCCGGGCGGGCGCCTCCGCAGCGGCCTCGGCCGTGCTTCCAGCCCGGATCTCGGGACTGCGGTCGCCGGGCACCGGCCGCCGCGCCGCCGCCAGGTGCAGCCGTGACTCAGCCCGACAACCAGCTAGAATCGGACCTGCCGAAGGCGGCGGGCCGCAACGGAGTCTGGTTGCGCTGGCTTGCCGGCCTCGCGATCGGCGCCCTCTTCGTGTGGTGGTCGGCGCGCAGTTGGCCTCTCGACACGTTGCTGCGCGGCCGGCTTTCGCTGGACCGGAACAGCAGCGGCGATCTCGCCCTGATCCTGCGCGACGGCTCGGGGCCGGCAACCTGGTCGCTGGCGCTGTGGGCGATCGCTGCATATGGTCTGGTCCTGGTGGTCATCCACTGGCTTCGGGTCATGCGCTGGCGGCCGATGCTGGCGCCATTTGGTGGCGCTTCGCTGCGGGTCTGCAATCGGGTCGGCGCGGTCGGGTTCATGGCTGTCTTTTTGCTGCCGCTGCGACTCGGCGAGCTCGTTCGGCCGCTGCTTCTCGCGCGCAACACCGAGATCGCATTCGGCACAGGCCTGTCGACGATCGCGGTTGAACGGGTCCTCGACGGTCTGGTCGTCTCGTTGGCGCTCTTCCTGGTGCTCCTTCAGGTGCCCCAGAGCCAGCTCGCGCGTTTCCCCGAGGTGCAGGTCGGAGCGTTCGTGGCGCTGGCGGTGTTCGCCGGTGCGCTGATCTTGCTGGGCGCGACGGCACTCGCTCGCCAGGCGACCATCGCGCTGCTTCGCGGGGTGATTGGCCGTGTCTCGGGCGGCCTCGCCGAGCGCATCATTGGTCTCGTGACGACCTTTGTGGACGGCCTCACGGTGCTCCGCAGCCCGCTGGCCATCGCCCAGTTCCTGCTCTTGACGGTCGCCTACTGGGGCATCAACGGCGTCGGCGTGTGGTTGATGGCGCGAGGATTCGGCCTCGACGTCCCGCTGTCGGCCGGCTACGCGATGATGTGCACGGTCGTCGTTGGCATGATGATCCCCAACTCGCCCGGCAACGTCGGCTCGTTCTGGACGTTCTTGCTGCTGCCCGCCGGGCTGTGGGGGGTTCATGGCGACGCGCCGGCAGCAGTCGTCTTCGGGTTGGCGGTCTGGCTGATGCAGACAGTCCAGGTGTCGCTCTTCGGGGCGTGGGGGCTGTGGGCCGATGCGCGCGCCCGAGGGGCCCAGCCCTGAGCGCGCCCCCCGGCCGGGGCGTTTTCTTGCGCGCGGTGCGCGAATCCAACTAGCCTCGGCGTGCGATGGCAGCGACCTACCCCCAGCGATTCGGCCCCTACGTCCTGCTGCGCCCGCTGGGCCGCGGTGGCATGGCCGAGGTCTTTCTTGCCCAGGCCGTCAGCTCGACTGGCGAGCAGCGATTGGTTGCTCTCAAACGCATGCACGCGGTGTTGTCTGAAGACGACAGCGCGGTCGAGATGCTGGTCGAAGAGGCGCGCCTCGCGATGCGGTTCACCCACCCGAACATCGCCCGGACGTTCGAGCTCGGCTGTCACGAAGGTGCCTGGTACTTCCTCATGGAGTACGTCAACGGCATCGATCTGGGGCAGCTCTACGTGATGGCAGAGCGCCTCGGTGAGCGCATCGACCCCATCGCGATCGCGCGCGTGGGCTTGGGTATCGCCAACGGACTCGCCTACGCACACGAGGTGCACGACGACGATGGACGCCGTCTCGGCATCGTCCACCGCGACGTCAGCCCTCAAAACGTACTCTTGGGGCGGCAGGGACAGGTCAAGATCATCGACTTCGGCGTCGCCAAGGTGGCCACACGCATACAGCAGACAATGGCAGGCGTCATCAAGGGCAAATATGCCTACATGTCCCCCGAGCAGGCCAGCGCCGAGAAGGTGGATGCTCGCTCGGACGTCTTCAGCCTCGGTGTTTGCCTGCACGAGCTGCTCACCGGTCGGCCTCTGTTTCGCAGTGAGACCGCGGCCTCGCCGTTTGCCATTCTTCGCGCAGTGCGCGAGGACCCGATCGTGCCGCCGCACCATCTTGCCGCCGACGTGGGCGAAGCTCTCTCAGCGATCGTACTGCGTTGCCTGGAACGGAACGTCGAACGGCGCTTTCAAAGTGGCGCGGAGCTAGGCCAGGCGCTCGCGGGCTGGCTGAAGACCAACGCACCAAGCTTCGACCAGGTCGCCCTTCAGCGCTACGTCTGGTCCCTCGTCGAACGCGCCCCACGCGACGGAATGCCCGGAGCAGCGACGATCACGCCACCGGTTGCGCTGATGCGGGACGAGGACTTTGCGCCGTCGGCGCTGTCGGTTGTCGCGCGCTCGCCGCTCGACCTCTCACCAGAGGAAGCCGAGACCGACCGACCGCCGCGGCGCCGACCGCCGCCTCGAGCGTCTGCGTCGATGCAAGCAGTCGGTGGGGCCGTGGCGCCAGCGATGTCAGCGCAGCGCAACACGCCGCCGCCGGCGCCGCCCCTTGCCGCGATCGCGCCGGGCGAGACCACGGGCCGCGATCTGCGACCCAGCCGCAAAGCGGTCGTGCAGTTCCTGTGGGTTGGGGTCATCGCCCTGGTGTTCGCGCTGGGTTGGAGCGTGATCGCCACGCTAAAGAAGCTTGGCAAGATCTGAAGAAATCTGAAAATCTCGCAGGTTCAGGCCGCAACGCGGTTCACAATGGCGCTAGCGGACCAACTCAACCTCTTTGGCCGGTAGCCGCACCGAGATCGCGCCAATCGCCACTTCCACCTGATTGCCCTTTGTCGCCCGGACCTCGCCTTCCTTGCCGGCGAACAAACCGTACTTGAGGATGACCCGGGCTCCCACCGCGAGGGTCGACGCGGCCGCTGCCCGCTCGTCGGCGCCAGGGCGGATCTCGAACGGACGACCAGGAGCGCGTCGATCGTCTGCGTGGCCACGAGGGCGACCACCCTGGTCGCGGCCGGGG
>CALGHC010000841.1 GCA_937915965.1 uncultured Myxococcales bacterium | reverse complement strand
CGCCAGCCGCCGGCGCGCCGCCGCCGAGCAGCGAGCTGCGGACGACGTCGCCAAACGAGCGCTTTGGCCAGAAGTCGACGATGTGCTCTTCGTCGCGCGCGACGCCGGCGGCTCGGCGGGCGACCTCGATGGCGTCCAGCAGGCCGCCGAGTCGATCGACCAGGCCGTGTTTGAGGGCCTCGTCGCCCAACCAGATGCGGCCCCCCGCCAGGGTGAGCAGGCGCTCCCGTGGCAGATCGCGACGCAGCGACACCCGCCGCAAGAAGAGGTCGTAGTAGCGGCCCAAAGTACGCTGCATCAGCGCCCGCTCCGCTGGCGTCCAAGCGCGGTGCAAAGTCTCGATATCGTGCCAGGGGCCGATACCGACGTGGTCGATTCCGACGCCAAGACGCTGCCACAAGCCGCCGAAGCCAGGGTGCAAGGCAAAGATACCGATCGAACCCGTGACGGTGCCCGGATCGGCGAGGATTGAGCGTCCGCCGGTCGCCAGCCAATAGCCGCCGCTCGCCGCCGCTCCCGCCATCGAGACGATCACTGGTTTGTCTTCGTCCGTGCGCAGCATCGAATCATAGATCGCGTCGCTTGCGCTGGCAGAACCACCGCCGGAGTCGATCCGTGCGACCACAGCGCGGACCGCGCTGTCGCGGCGGAGTGCGTCGAGCTTCGTGACCACAGACGCCGCGCCGACCGTCTGCATGCCCGGAAGACCGCCGCCGGAGCCGTCGACGATGTTGCCTGCCATCGACACGACGGTGATGCGCGGCAGCGCACCCCAGCCGCGCGGTCGGCGACGCACCGGTTGCCAGCGGGCGAGCCGCTCTCCAGCTTCGAGCAGCTGCCACTCGCGCAGACGCTCCTCGAAGGACCGCGGCGAGTCCACGGAGTCGATCAAGCCCGCCGCCACCGCGTCTTCGGGGAAGACACTGCCCGCCGTCAGCCGCGCTTCCACGTCGGTAGGCTTGATGCCGCGGCCGGTGGCGACCGCCGCGAGGAACGCCTGCCAGCGCCGCCGCACGAGGTGCTCAAGCGTGGCCCGCTGCACGTCGGATATCCGCTGGCGCGTCAGACCTTCCGGGGCGGTCTTGTGGTCACTGTATCTGATCGCGTCGAAGGAGACGCCGACCCGAGTGAGGGTCTCGGCGAGACCGATGAAGTCCGCGCCGACGCCGCGTGCCGTCACCGCGCCGGCGGCCGAAACGCCGATGCGTTCGCAGGCAGCGGCGACCGCGAGACCGCGGGTGCCGATGGTGTCGGCGTACCAGACGACCCGCTTGCCCGCCGCCCGCAGGCCCGCGATCGCGGCGCGCAGCTCGTCGACCTGGGCCCAGGTGAGCTGCAGGCCGCGGGCCCGCAGAACCACCAGATCGGACCCGGGGTCGCGGGCGATGTCGTCGAGGTCGAGCAGCACGCTGCCAAAGTGGCCCGCACCGTCGGCACCGGAGTTCTCGGTCAGCGCGCCGTCGAGGTGAATGACGATCGCGGGGTCGCTGTCGCCGATCAGCGAAGATGGCGCGTCCGAAGACAGTCGAAGATCGACGAGAGTCCCGCCCTTGGCGCTGCCGTCGGCTGTCGTATGGTGCCCGCCAAAGCTCGCCCCAGCACGGCCAAGACCAACCCGCAGGCCGAACATCAGCCGTTCTTCGCGGCCCAGCTCGCGGCCGCCCGGCGTCAGCTGCCGGCGGTGCTGCCAGACACCGACGAGGGCGAGACCGTCGAGCGCTTGCCAGGCCACGGTCGCCGTCACGGACTCGAGCGGCCGGCCATGGGGCCACGTGATGTCGAGGCCGGTCGTGACGAGGTCGTCGCCCATCGGCCGAAGGGCGATGCCAGCGGTGTGGCGGGCGCCTTGGTCGAGGCCGAAGCCGCTGCGCGTACGCTCGCTGTTGCCGCCGACGGCGCTGCTCAGCCACCCCAACGACAGCCAGCGGTTCGGTCGCAGCAGGGCGCCCAGGTCCCAGCTGGCGCTGCCGCCGTCCATCAGCGTGTCGCCACCGTGCCAACGCATCGCCGCGCCCACCGCAAGCCGCTGGTCCGCTAGACTTAGCCCGAGTCCCAACGAAGTCCGAGAGATCGAAGAACCCTCGCTGGCGAAGACGTCCTGTTCGTCGTAGCTGAGCTGCTCCCGGCTACCCGCCAGGGCCAGCGGCCCGAACGGGATCGACAGGAACGCGCCCCAGCCGCCAGACGGCGATCCGATCGCCGAGTCGCCCGACAGCGACCAGCCCAGGCGCGCCTCCACACCGACGGCCTCGGTGATACCCGCGGGATTGACCGCGAGGGATTCGGCGCCGTCGGGCGCGGCAACCCCCGGCGACAGAACGGGCACGCTGCGATCCAGCCGGAACGGCTGCGCGGTGAGATCGGCCGGCACAAGAAGCGCTGCAACGAAGAGGACTGCGGCGCCGCAAGTGGCGAGAGGACGAGGCGTCTCGTTCATACGGGTCCTGCGCGACCGGTCCCGGCTAGCGGACATGCGTCAGCGCCATCAGGCGGAAGTCGTCCGGGCCGGCGCGTCGCATCAACACACGGAAACTCTGCACGCCGTTGCAGCTCAGGCTCACCTTGAACAGGTCGCCGGCGGGCAGCACCGTGTACATGGTGCATGCAAGGGGCTTCTTGCCCTCGCGGCTGGCGACGACCTGGCGCTGGTAGTCCGCCTCGCGTGCTTCGTCGAGGCGGACGTATGCGCCGCCATGGATGCGGAACAGGGTCGGGATCAGCGTCGCGACCTCGGCGTGCACCTCGGCGGGGCCGAAATCGCGCAGGTAGCCGGCCAGCTCGCCGCCGTGCATCGAGGCGCAGGCTTCTGCTGGTGCGAGGTCCTTGCGCAGCTCGAATGGCGGCGACGAGGCCCGAATGTCGAAGTAGATGCGGTCCTTCTCCAGCAGCTTGCACAGCCCGTCAGCGTCCGCTTGAGCGGCCATCATGCTGAGGCGGATGAACGCTCGGGCAACCTCGCTAGCCACTTGCGGATCTGAACCGTTGGCCGGAGGGGCGGTCTCGATCGGCGCGGGTGTCGGCGCCGCTGGCTCGGCGCGAGTTGGTGCGACGTAGGCCGGCTCGGCGTGCGCTGGCTCGGCGTGCGCGGGCTCGCCATGGGCTGGCTCGGCGCGAGCTGGTTCGACGTGCGCTGGTTCGACGTGCGCGGGCTTTGCGTGCGCGGGCTTTGCGTGCGCCGGCCTCGTCCCGCTCGAAGACGACGCAACCGCAGTCGTCGCCGCCCTCTTGGTCTGCTTGGGCGCATCGGCGGTCCGCACACACTGCGCCGTCCAGTCGTACTCGACCCGCATCTCCGTGACTTCGGTGTAGACCGGTACCCCGCCCTTGCCCAGGCTCTTCACCTTTCGCTTGACCGGCGTCTCGCGCTTCGCGTTGGTGAAGCCGACCAGCGCGTCGCAGCCGTAGCGGCCCGCGTGTCGCTTCATCGCGTCGAGCGCCTTCCGGTGGGCCGGTGGATCACCCTGCGTCGTCAACGCCAGGTCGCCGATGACCTCGGTGGGCTGACCCAGCTCGGCGTCCTCCTGGGCGACCCGCACATCGGTGCCAACGGGGAGGGCTCTGTACTTGCCCGAGCCGGTCGCGCGCTTGAACTGAACGCCTCCGCAGCCGGTCGCGATGATCGCGACGGTCGCGAGCACGCTTGCCAGAATCGGAGCGGGACGGCTGTTCGCGGCGTCGGTCGCCGCAAGGTGGCGCATGTCCGTACATGTCTTTAACATTGTTGTCTTTTCCATCCGTGCCTCGGTCGGTCTGCTCGCTCGCCTGTCGGCGGCTCGGGACTGTCCGCGCGGCCGCGTCCACGGGGCGCGGGGCCAGGTCCCGGGGCTGCGATGCGGCCCAAAAGTCTCGATGTCTTTGAGGGTGAAGTCAACCGCGCGACCCGCCACAGCCGGCAGCGGTGGGGCATGGGCGGGGGGTCAGTCGGTTCCAAACAGCCACCGGATGAGGCACGCGCTGATCGTCATGCCGCTATGTGGTGCGGCCGCGGACTGTTGCGCGGCATCTGTCGCAAGGTTCCCCAGCACCGCGCGTCGGCGCTCGTAAAGCGAACGAACCTGCGCCGTCTCGTACTCCGGGTGGCCCTGCACGGTGGCGATGTGGGCGCCGAGAAGGAACCCCTGGTGGCGGCAAAAACCGCCGCGAAGCCAAGAAACGGCGCCTGGAGGCAGGTCGACCACCTCGTCCTGGTGGCTGAGCAGAATGGTCAGTGGCCCCGCTGGCGGGACGAATCTCCCCCACGCGCCGCTGTGGTCACCGCCTCCGCCGACTTCGTGGACCACGCTCTCTACGTCGACGCGCGCGTTGCCGACCTCCCAGCCCCGCGGGTGTCGCCCGCAGCGGCCGCCCAGCGCCTCGGCGATGACCTGATGGCCAAAACAGATTCCGTACATGCGGGCGCCACGGCCCGCTGCCCGGCGGATCCACGCGCGCAGCTCGACGACCCATGCGTCGCGCGCATACGGGTCGGTGGCGCTGCCGGTGAGGACGTAGAGCGGACCGTCGCCCTGGCCGTCGCGATCGTCGTCGCCGATCGGCTCGCCGCCAAAGACGTCGATGACGCGCAGATCCACTTTGAACCCCGCCGCACGCGCCGCGGCGACGATGTGGTTGCCGGTGCGCACCTCGGTGTCGCCGTAGCGGCTGCGATCCGGCTCCGGCACATCGTCACATCGCAGTATGACGACCGACTTGCGGCCGCCGTCTCGTTCCGCCGTGGTCATGATCCGCTCTCCTCGCCGTCTGTTCGCGTTTGGGCGGAGTCGTCGCGGAGCCGCTGGCCGACCAGCGGCGGTTCCGGCCGTTGCGACTCAGGTGGTCCCGATCAACCGGCCGCAGTGACGCGGCCTCAATCAACCGGCGTCGGGCACCCCGGTAGGTCCAGCGCGACGTGGCCGCAGCCGCTCTGAGTGTCGCACGCATCGCCGGTACAAGCCTCGCCATCATCGCAGTCGGTTGGTGCCGCTTCGCATGCGCCGTCGAGGCAGGCGTCGTCGCTGGTGCACAGGTCGTCGTCGGTGCAGGTCGCTCCATCGGGGAGGGGCACGGCCGCACAGGTGTAGGTATCGGGTCCCTTGGCGATGCACTGCGGTGTCATGCAGACCGCGACGGCTCCTTCACACTGAACGTTGGCCCCTGCCGTACACGCGCCAGTGACGCAGACGTCGTTGGTTGTGCAGCCGTTGTCGTCGGCGTTGCAGCCGCTGCCGTCGGCTGGCGCGCCGTCGTGGCTGCACGCGCCGGTCGAGGTGCTGCACGAATCGACCGTGCAGGCATTGCCGTCGTCGCAGTCGACCGCAAGCCCTTTGCAGACGCCGCCGATGCAGACGTCGCTGGTTGAACAAGCGTCGCCGTTGTCGCACGCGCTGCCATCGGCCACCGGCTGAGCCGCACATTTTCCGGTCGCTGGCTGGCAGCTGCCCTCCAAACATGGCTTGCCCGCGATCGATGGGCAGAACACGACCGAAGCCGGGTTGGCCTTGCAGACCGGCGCCGCACCGCTGGTGTCGCAGACGAGCGTGCCGTTGCACAGGTTGCCGTCGTCGAGCGGCGCGCAATCCGCGTTGGTCTTGCAAGCGCAGGTGAAGGTCCCGGCCGTGCACTTGCCGTCCTGGCAGGTGTCGGTGGTGGTGCAGCTGTCGCCGTCTTCGCAGGCCGCGCCTTCTGCCAGAGACAGGGCCGCGCATTGGCCGGTTTCGGGCTCGCAGAAGTGCTTCTTGCACGCCGCGTCTTTGGGGCTCTCGCAGGCGACCACCGTGTTGGCGTCGACCGAACAAACTGCGGGCGTCACCGCCTTGTCGCAGCGCAGTGTTCCGTTGCACAGGTCGCCGTCTTCGAGCTGCGCGCACTCGTCATCGTCTTTGCAGCCGCACAACCACGACGTACCGCCGCACTTGCCTTCGTGGCAGGTATCGCCGCCGCTGCACGCGTCGCCGTCGTCACAGGCGCTGTCGTCCGGTCGCGGTTCGAGGATGCAGCCGAGTGTCGCGTGGCACACCCCCGCCATGCAGGGGTTGGCCGGTGTCGGGCAGTCGCCGTTCTCCGTGCAGCCAGGCGGGCCGTCATCGCCGTCGTCGGTGGCGGCGCCGTCGTCGACGCCGTCGTCCGAGAGCGAGGTGCCGTCGTCTGCAGCATCGGCGAGGTCCGCGTCGGCGCCGCCGCTCGCGTCCAACCCGCCACCGGCGCCCGCGTCGGTCGCATCGTCGGTCTCGCTACCGCAGCTCGGGCAGGCCAGCAACGCCGCCAGCATGAGCGCGAGTCCATGGTGCCGCTGCGGTCTACGTCGGATCTTCATCGCTCCTCCCAGGCCTGATCGGAGCGGAAGCGTAGGCGGTGCGGCCATCGCCTAGCAAGAGCCTCGGTACGCGATGACCCTCCAACTCGACGCTCCACGCGTGCCGCATGGGCTCGATATGCAAGGCAGAGCAAGGAAGCGACGCCCGAATGGATCGGCGCGGTCAAGCATCGATTCCTCAGGGGCGCGGTGACAGATGGCGGGCAGATGGCGAGCAGATGGCGGCCAGATGGCGGGCAGACGGTGGATCGTGGCTGGTCGGGGGCGGCGCACCACACAAGCGTCACGTCTTCCGCCACCGTCCTTGTCGGCCTCCCGGCCCCTTCGCTACCATCTGCGCCCGCGCTGCCCAAAGCTGGCGCGCGGCGGAGGCCCGCATGACTGGATCTCGCCCTGTCTCTCGCTTTTCCCGCGCGTCTGGTCTGAGTTCGTGCGCACCGGATTGGCTTGGCCTCGCTGCCCTTCGACGCGGTGTCCTTCGACTCGCCGTCTTTGCGCTTGTCGCGGGCCTGGCCTTGGCGATCGGAGCGCCAGCCGCCATTGCTGGTGGCCGCGCCGCCGACGGTGTCGGCCGAGATGCCGCAAGGCCCGCGCTGCACATGCGCGCGGTCGAGGCCCTCGTCCGCAGCTCGCCCACCATCGCTCGGCCCCACCGTTTGCCGCCGCGCGCATCCCAATCCGTCGATCCGGTCTGGACCCGTGAGGGGCTGTGGAGCGCCGCACCGCGCGCTTTTCGCGGTCTCGTTGGTGTCGCCGCGGCCGGTCCGGCCCGCTGGGATCCGTCGTCAGCGAACTTCTTTGCGGTGGTCGGTGACGCCCTCGTCCGGGTCGATCCGGGCGGCTCGCTGATCCGGCTGATCGGCGGCGTGCGTGGCACCGACTTCGACATCCGTACCGCCGCCAACCTCATCGTCGTGCGTGAAGACGGCGAGCGGATCGTCGCCCAATGGCCAGGATTCGGCGGCTCGCCGGCGTCGCCGGTGCGTCGCGTCCTTTGGCAGGGTGGGGCTTTCTTCGCGCCGCGGCTGTCGCCCGACGGCACCAAGGTGCTGGTCGAGGAGAGCCGCGCAGCGGGTGGCCACGTCCATGTGGCGAGCCTCGACGGCATCACCCGCGACCTCGGCGCAGGCTATGGCCCAGCGTGGTGGCCGGACAGCCGCCGTATTGTGATCACCGAGGTGATCCACGACGGCGCGCGGATCACCGCCTCCGAGCTTCTGCTGGTCGACATCGACACGGGCCTTCGTGTGCCGCTTGCGCGCACGCCCGACTCCGCGGAGGTGGAGCCGGCGGTCTCGCTCGACGGTCGCTGGATCGCCTGGCGCGACGCCCTCACCGAAGAACTGTGCATCGCCGCGATGCCAACCGTGGGGAGGTAGGCGATGCACTCTCACCACTCTCACCACCCTCGCAGCCCGCGCCACCACCTCCGCGCCCTCATCGCCCTCTTCGCTTGTGCCTCGACCCTCTCTCTGCCGACGGCTGCGCACGCGGTCAAGGTTGTGCTCAACCCCAGCAACCAGACGTCGAATCCTGTGACTGGCGGTGGCAACGAAGCGCAGTACGCGCTGATCAACGCCAACCTCGCGAAGCCGAAGATTGCGGCCGCCGGAATCACCGTCAAGGTGGACCAGGACTTCTACAACTCTCCCAAGAACGCCAACTCGTGGGGGGCCGACATCTTCGTCAGCATCCACTCGAACGCCGGCGGCGGTCACGGCATCGAGACCCTCTACAAGTCGACCACCGGCAAGGCGGTCGCCGCCAAGGTACAGGCCGCGCTCTTGTCGATCCTGCCGTACCAGGACCGCGGCCTGAAGCTGCGGACTGACCTGCACGTTCTCAACGCCACCGCCATGCCGGCCGTTCTCACCGAGGTCGTCTTTCACGACTGCGCCAAGGGGTCGGGATTCAAAGGACATCCGCCTGCCGAGGCCGCGTTCCTCAAGAGCGCCGACGGACAGGGCAAGATCGCCACAGCGATCGCGAAGGGTGTCTGCGCGTGGTTTGGCAAGACCTGCGGCGGCGGTGGCGGCGCCGTGCCGCCGATTCAGACCGGTTTCTACAAGGGCGTTGTCTACAAAGATCCCGATGTCAACGACCGCATCGCCGGCGCCACGGTCAAGCTGAACACGGGCAAGTCGACCACCAGCGCGACCAACGGCGCCTGGCAGTTCGAGCTCCCGGCCGGCACCTACACCGCGACCGCCAGCGCCGCGGGTTACCAACCGAACTCGTCGACCCGCACCGTCCAGGCCGGCAAGGATGTCTGGGGCAGCATCGGCCTGAAGAAGAAGACTGTGACGCCTCCCCCCGACAAGGACGGCGACGGCGTCGAGGATTCCAAGGACAACTGCCCTGGTGTCGCCAACAAGGACCAGGCCGACGCTGACAAGGACGGAATCGGCGACGCCTGCGAGCCGCCGCCGCCGGATCAAGACGGCGATGGTATCGAGGACGCAAAGGACAACTGCCCGGCCGTCGCCAACAAGGACCAATCTGATGGCGACGAGGACGGCACCGGGGATGCCTGCGAGCCAGCCGACGGCGATGTCGACGAGGATGGCATGCCGGATGGAGCCGACAACTGCCCCTTCGTCCCCAACGCAGGCCAGGCGGACAGCGATCAGGACGGCCTTGGCGATCTTTGCGACTCCACCCCGGGGCAACCGGTCGACGCGGGCAGCACGGTCGACGCAGGCAGCACGGCCGACGCAGGCAATGGTACCGACGCCGGCATCGCGGCGGACGGCTCCTCGGCCGACGTCACCGCCGACGCCGGGAGGCAAGCTGGCGATGGCGAGGGTGGTGATGGCAGCGACTGGTCGTGGCTCAAGGACGTCGCAACTGCAGCCGACTCGGCCGCGGGTCTCGACGCCGGCGCGGGCGACAGCACTTCAGCCGGTGGTGCCAGCGGCCAGAGCGGCTCGGCGGCGGCGTCGGGCTGCGCTTCGGGTTCGCGCGGCCACCGCTCAGCGCCAGCGTTCGCCTTGGTCCTTGTCGGATTCGCGATCCTCGTCGGCCGTCGTCGCCGCGGCGCCGTCTCGACGGCCGCTCGACGCTGACGTAGGCTGCCCGCTCGGAGCGCCCCTTACCTTCCTTGGCGAGCGAATCTTCCTTGGCGAGCGAGGCCCCCCCGATGCGCACCCCAAACGCTGATCCGAGATCCTGTTGTTTGTCGACGACCGCGGCGAAGCTGCGCCTCGGTGCGCTGGTCCTCGCCGGCTTGTTCGTCGCCGTTGGCTGCGGTCGGACACACGTCTCGATGCTGGTCACCCAGCCCGCGCTCATCAACGCCCAGCCCTACGGTGCCTCGGTCAGCGTTGCCGGATTTGGAGCTGCGCAGCCGGCCTGGGGCATCGCCGCCGACCAGATCCGTCGCGAAGTAGAGCAGGAGATCCTCCGCGGCGTCGGCGGGGTCGTGCGCCTGATGCAGCACGGCGGTGGCCTGGTCATCAGCGGGCGGCTCACGGGTCAGGACATCCAAGGCGAGGAAGACAGCCGAGAGACGACCTGCAAGGACGCCGTGCGCGTGCGCCAGGGCAACCGCACTGTCACCAAGACGGTCGAGAGCGCCTGCACGCTGCGGCAGATCGATTGGAGCGCCAGCGTCGACGTCGAGGCGCGGATCGTCGCCGCCAACGGTCAGATCGTCTACCTGCGGCACCATCATGCCGGCGATACCGGCAGCACACCCGAGACGCGCAGCGCTCCCACATGGCCGGATGCAGAGGCGATCTTCGCTGGTTTGCGTCGACAGATCGCCCACGAGGTCGCCCACCTCGTCGTTCCGCATCGCGCTCGTGTCACAGCCACCCTCTACGACTGCAAGCGGCAGGCGGCCAAAGCCTGCACCGACGGCGCTCGCCTGCTCGCCGCCTCGCGATACGACGACTCGCTACGAGCCTACGACCGTGCGATCGCCCTGTCGCGGGACGCCAAGGGCATCAGTCGCGCCGACCTGGCGAAGATCCACTGGAACAAGGCGATCGTCGCCAAGTATGCGGCCCGCTTCGACATCGCCATGACCGAGCTCCAGGAAGCGATCCGCCTCGACCCGGGCGCGTCGGGCTACTCCCGGGAGCTGCGCGATATCGAGGCCACCCGCCACCGCCACGATCAGCTCATCGACCAAGGCCTACAGAAGAACTGAGACTGCCCAGCCACCGCCTCCCCGCAGCCCAAGCCCATGAACGAAGCCATCATCTCTCACGACGGCCCCGGCCACCGTTGGCTGGCCGCCCGCGCCGCCCGCGGCGTTCAGCTCGGCCTTGAGCGCGTTGAAGCCGTGTTGGAGCGCATGGGTCGGCCACAGGACGCGTTCGCCTCGGTCCTGGTCGCTGGAACCAACGGCAAGGGCTCGACCGCGGCGATGACTGCGGCCCTCCTCGACGCCGCCGGCCTACGCGTCGCCCTGTACACGTCGCCGCATCTGGTCGAGACCCGCGAACGGGTTCGTATCGGCCAGGCCTGTGTCAGCGCCGAGGCCCTCGACCTCGCCCTTTGCGAGGTCGCGGCCGCATGCGGCGGGCTCGAGGCGACACCGGACCCCGAGCCCACTCCGTTCGAGACCCTCACTGCCGCTGCCTTCGCGCTGTTCCGCGCAGCCGCCGTTGATGTCGCCGTATTGGAGGTCGGACTTGGCGGCCGTCTCGACGCGACCAACGTCGTCGACCCAATCGTCTCGGTCGTCACCCAGGTCGCCCACGACCACATGCACATCCTCGGTTCGACCCTCGCCGCCATCGCAGCGGAGAAGGTCTGCGTCGCCCGGCCGGGCCGGCCCTTGGTGATGGCCCAACCTGCCATCGTGATGGGGGCCTTGCGCCGGGCAGGCATCGACGCGGTGCCCGTCAAGCTCGGCCGCCATGTGCGTGTCGTCGAGGCGCACGTTCGCCCCAGCACGCTCACCACACAGGCGCTGATCGCCGGAACCAGCCTCGATGAGGACCTGCACGTCGAGCTCGGTCTTGGCGGCACCCACCAGGCCGAGAACGCGGCCCTCGCCGTCGCTGCCGCCGAGGTCGCGCTGCCACTCCTCGCCCGGCTCCTGGGCCGCGAGCTTCCGCCGCTGGTCGAGCTCACCGCGGCGCTCGCCGACGTGGCATGGCCGGCCCGCGCCGAGCTGATCGCGAACGAGCCGTTGCTGGTCCTCGACGGCGCCCACAACGAGGCCAGCATGAAGGCCCTGGCCGAGCTGCTCGCCGTCCGCGGCCGGCGTTGGCAGGTGATCCTGGCAGTGCGCGCCAATCGCGACGCCGCCGAGCTGATCCGTGCGATCGCCCCCGTGACCGATGCGTTCTGGGTGCCCAGGATGCGGGGCGACACCCTGCGGCCGGCGGCCGAGACCGCCGCGATCATCGAGGTCGCCGCCCCGGCGAAGCCCGTAGCCCTCGGCCGGATCGACAAATGCCTCGGCACCGCCCTCGCCGAGGCCGTGCCCGGCAATGGTGTCGTGCTCTGCGGTAGCCTGCACGCGGTCGGCGAGTGGCTTCAGGACGGCGTCGTTCAATCCGACCGCCTCGCGACCTGGTTGGGGTCCTAGACCGGCCTCCTGGGTCAGCCGCCGCGGTTGACGCGCCCCCCGTTTCGACGTGAAATGCGGCCTCCTCTGCATCCGGGAGTTCACGATGCGCACCCTCTGCTGCCCCCGCCACACCGGCACCCTCGGGACTCTCGCCGTCAGCGTCCTGCTGATCACGAGCTCGGCTCGCGCGGGCCAAGGGCCAACCCTGCTCGATCAGGAAGCCGGCGAGCAGGTTGCCGCAGACTCTGGCGCGCTGCCCGCCGCCGGTGCCGCC
>CALGHC010000840.1 GCA_937915965.1 uncultured Myxococcales bacterium | reverse complement strand
CTGGCGGTGACCGCGGTCGGCGCGCCGGTCGCCGCGGCGGCGGCGGGCTGTGCGAGCGCCGGGACAGGCGCGACCACTGCCAGGGCAACGAGACAGGCAATCAGACAGGCGATCAGACAGGCAATGAGAGCGGGCGGCACAAGCGACGCGCGGCCTCCGACCATCCGGCGAGACAAGCCGACGGTGGCTCGAGCTGCGCCGTGCCCGCGAAGCTGTTCCAAGGCGACGCACAGCGGCTGCGGTTCGGAGGTCGCCATGCTGGGGTTCCTGGGGCTCTGGGAATGCGCAGCGCATTTCGTCGGCGGCTCTCGTCCGCGCAGGCAGCGACGCATGCAGGCAGCGACGCATGCAGGCAGCGACGCAAGCAGGCAGCGACGCAAGCAGGCAGGCGTGCGACGCGCGCAGACAATAATATGTCAATAACCTGTCATTCGCAAGTCGAGAATTGGGACAGGGCGGCCGGAAGTGGTTCCTGGCCAGGCCGAAAATTGCCACGCAACATGTCGTTCTGGCCATGCTGACAGCCTGAGAATCGGGTTGTTAGCTGACGATGGTCTTGCACCGAGGGACCGTCAGACCGCGTCGCCACGGGGCAGCAGCAACTCGACCCGGGTGCCCTGTCCATCGCCGGAGTCGATGCGCAGCTCGCCGCCGTGAAGCTGAACGATGCTCGCGACGATCGCCAGGCCGAGGCCAGCGCCACCGGTGCCGCGCTGCCGCGACGGATCGTCGCGCAGAAAGCGCTCGCCGATGCGGCGCTGCAAGGACTCGTGCATCCCTTCGCCGCTGTCGCTGACCCACAGATGAATGCCGTCTCCCGCTGTCAGGCTGGCGCCCAGGCACACGTGGCCGCCATCACCGGCGTGGCGGATCGCGTTGGCGACGAGGTTGTGTAGGACGCGTTGCAGGAGGCGCTCGTCGGCAGCGACGAGGATGCCCACCGGGGCCTCGACCTCGATGGTCACGCCGACGTCGGCGGCGACCGCCTCGAAGAAGGCGGCGGTGCCCGCAAGCACCGCGGCTGCGTCCAGGGGCCGCCGGTCGATGGCCTGACGGGGGTCCTCGGCACGAGCGAGAAAGAGGATCTGCTCGATCATGTCACCGAGGCGGTCGAGCTCTTCCAACAGCGAACCGAGGGTCTCGCCTGTCTCGGCCGGGCCCGGCGGCCGCAAGACCAGGGCCTCAACCTCGGCGCGCATGTTCTGCAAGGGCGTACGCAGCTCATGGGCTAGATCCGACGACATCCGCCCGAGCCGGCCGAACGCCTCGTCGATCCGGCCCAGCGTCGCGTTCAACGCGTGGACCAGCCGGGCAAGCTCGACCGGAAAACGGTCGACCTCCAGCCGCAGATCCATATGGTGCGGCGCGACAGCGGTCACCTCTGCGGCGATCTGATCAAGTGGACGCAGGCCGCGCTGCACGATGACCCGGCTGGCCTGGACGACGACCAGCAGGAGAACCAGGAGGCCGCCCCACAGAACGCGCCTGTAGTCGTTGATGATCTCGCCCTCGTGGCTGCGGTCCATGGCGACGCGGACCGTACCCGAACGCCCGTCCATGATCACCACAGCGCTGAGGGCGTCGAAGCTGGTCTCGCCGGGCTGTTCGAAGCGGAGCGGTTCGGGGCCGGTCTCGGACCAATCGATTCCACGCACCAGGTCCCAGCCCGCGGTCTGGGCGAGGGCTCGCCCATCCTCAGCGAGCAGTTGCCACTCGATCTTGGGAGCCCGGCCAGTCAGCGCGCCGCCGATGGAGTCGCCGCGGCCAGCAGCAGAACGAACTGCCTCAGCCTGGGCCCGCATCATCTCGGCGTCCTCGGCGTCGAAGCCGCGCACCAGGGCGACGTCGAGGACCAGGGTCCAGACGCCCACAAAGAGACCGATCACCAAGACGATGGTGATCTGCAGGCGGCTGGCGATGGACCTGGCGGGCGTGGTTGGCCGTGTCGGCGGGCCGTTACTCGCCGCGGTCTTCGAGGACATAGCCAACTCCCCGCAAGGTATGGACGAGCCGGCGCTCGAACGGTTCATCGAGCTTGGTCCGCAGCCGCCCAACCTGCACGTCGATGGCGTTGCCGACCCCCTCAAAGGGCAAGTCCCAGACGTGGTGGACGATCTGCTGGCGCGATACGACCTCGCCGTGGTGCTCGAGCAGCAGCTCGGCGAGGGCGTACTCCTTGGGGGTGAGATCGATTCGACGGCCCGCGCGGGCGATCCGTCGGCTCTCGCGGTCCCACTCAAGGTCGGCCACAGTGACGACGGCTGGCTCCACATCGACCATCGGCCCACGTCGCAGCAAGGCACGGATGCGGGCGAGCAGCTCGGGGAAGGCGAAGGGCTTGCCGAGGTAGTCGTCACCACCGGCGTCGAGGCCGCGGACCTTGTCAGACGTGTCGTCGCGTGCAGACAAGAACAGCACAGGCGCACCGACGCCCCGCTCGCGCAGGCCACGCACCAACTCGAGGCCCGAGAAACCGGGA
>CALGHC010000839.1 GCA_937915965.1 uncultured Myxococcales bacterium | reverse complement strand
CGGCCTTCTTTGCTGCGTATTGGTCGGATCAACGCGATCTCGCCGACCCCGCGGTCCTCATCCAGCTGCTGAACTCCCGCGGTCTCGACGGCGCCGCCGTCGTCGAGCGTTCGCGCGGCGACCCGATCCGCTCCGACCTGCGCGGCCGGACCGACGAGGCGATCGCACGCGGCGTTTTTGGCGCGCCGACCTTCGTCGTCGATGGCGCGCTCTTCTGGGGCCAGGACCGCGTTGAGCTGGTCATCGCCACGGCGAAGGGCTGGCGACCACGCGCTGACCTCGACGACTTTCACTTCAACCAGGAGCGCTGAGCCGATGACAGCCAAGCTCGAGTACTTCTACGATTTCTCCAGCCCCTACGCGTATCTCGCCAGCCGAGCGGCCGAAGAGGTGGCGCACGCCCACGGCGCCGAGCTGGTGTGGCGACCGTTCCTGCTGGGCGCCGTCTTCAAGGCGATCGGCGGCGAGATCGTGCCGATCGCGGCGGCCACGGACCAGAAGCGCAAGGTGCTGCACGCCGACATCCATCGCTACGCCGAGTGGCGGGGGCTGGCCTTCGCCTGGCCGACGATCTTCCCGATGAACACGATCGCGGCGCTGCGGGTCGTGCTGCAGCTCGAGGGAGACGACCACGCCCGCGCTGCCAGGCGCATCTTCGACGCCTACTGGGGAGAGGACCGGGACATCAGCGATCTGGCGGTCCTGCGTGCCCTCCTCGACGAGATCGGGCTCGACGGCGCGGCGCTGATCGCCGGCTGCGCCGACGCCGAGGTCAAAGAGCGCCTCAAGGCGGCCACCGCTGAGGCCGTTGCCCGCGGAGTGTGCGGCGCACCGAGCTTCTTTGTCGGAGACCTGCTCTTCTGGGGGCAGGATCGACTCGAGACATTGGTAGCGCGCGCCCTCGATGGCTGGGTGCCGCGGATGTAGCCCGGCGCCTGCGCCCCCGGGACGCCTACGCGCCGAAGCATGCGTTGGTCTCGGCGCAACCCTGCAGGGCGGTGAAGAGCTTGCCGCTGCCTTCGGGCAGGTCCTTGCCGCAAGCCTCGAAGCAGGCCTTGTCGCTGCAGTTGGCGGTGCACAGGCTCGCTTGCAGGCACTGGGCGTCGCCGCCACACGAGGCCGCCTCGGCAACGCACTTGGTCGAAACGCAGACGGCCTGGTTGTTGCTGGCCTGGCAGTCCTCCCAGCAGTTGAAGGTCGTCTCCGCTGGTGCGTCGCAGGCTCCGTTGCCACAGCTGGCGGGCTTGCAGTCTGCCGCGCAGGTCACCACGGTCTCGAGCGGTGCCTGGCATTTGCCATCACCACACTTCGCAGGCGTGCAGTCCTGCTTGCAGGTGAGCTGATTCTCGATGGGGAAGTCGCACGCGCCGTCCCCGCACACCGGCTTGGGGCAGTCCTTCTCGCAGGTCCAGGGGTTCTCGACCGGGCTGTCGCACTTGCCGTCGCCACACTTGCCGCCGCTGCCGCCAGCTCCCAGGCAGCCCTGCTGCTGACCACACAGGACGATCGCCCCGAGGGCCTCCTGGGTCTCGGGCGGCGTGTTGAGGCCGCACTGGCCAAGACAGACGAGATCACCACCGCAGCCCTGCAAGCAGCCCATCGCCGCGCCACACTCCGCGATCTCCAGGCAGACGATCACCTCGTCGATGCACTTGCCCATCAGGCACGAGACCATGCCGGTCGCGTCCGTTTGGCAGTCGTTGGGGCAGGTGAAGGCGTTCTCTTGGACGCCGAGGCAGTCGCCATCGCCGCAGTTCGCGCCGCCAGCGCAGTCCTTCGCGCAGGTGATCAGGGTCTCGTCGGGCGCATCGCACTTGCCGTCTCCGCAAGAAGGTCCAACCGCGGCGTCCACGGCGTCCGGAACGTCGGCGGGGACCTGCACGTCGGCGATGGCGGTTGCGTCGGCGCCGGAATCTTGGGTGCCGGTGTCATCTGAGGCCGTGTCGACCGAACCGACGTCGTCTGAGGCCGTGTCCGCGACGCCGTCGGCGTCGTCCGCGACGCTGGCGCCGTCGAGGGTCGCGTCGAGATCACCAGCGCCGCTGTCGGTGCCGGCGGTGTTGGCGGTGTCGCCGGCGCCGTCGTCGCTGCAGGCGAGCGGCAGGGCGAGGCACAGGGCGAGGCAGAGAGTCAGGGCGACGAGGCGAAGGGTGGGGGTGCACATAGTCAGGTCTCCAGAGCGGCGCCGCCAAAGAAGGTGGCGCGGGGGCCGCAGGGCGGGTGGATGTTGGCGAAGCAGCGCAACAGTGGCAAGGGCGTCGTCAACCGCAGCGGGCAACTCGGAGCGCTGCGGCCACCTCGGGCACCCCCAGGCGGTCATCCTTGACAACCAGGTGGCGTCGCTTATATTTGCATATAGACGCAAGTATGCAAGCTTGGTCAGCCACGAGCGACGCGACCAACAACACGATGAGCGACGCGACCAACAACACGATGAGCGACGCGACCGACAACACGATGAGCGACGCGACCGACAA
>CALGHC010000838.1 GCA_937915965.1 uncultured Myxococcales bacterium | reverse complement strand
GGTGTGGTTGCGGCGGCGAGGGCAGCGGCGGCGGCGGCTTCTCGGGCGACGGCGGCGGCGGCGGCGGCAAGTCCTTCATCAACGGCGGCATCGGAACCGATACCGAGCGACCCGGTCAGTGCGTCGACGCCGGCTGGGGCGGCTTTGGCGGCGGAGGCAACGGCGGCAACGGCGGCGGCGGCGGCGGCGGCTACCAGGGCGGAGACGCGGGTGGCCCGGCTCATCCCTACGGCAAGGGCGGCAAGAGCTTCAACTCCGGCGTCAACACAAGCAACAGCGACGGCGTGAATCCCGGCCACGGCAAGATGACGATCCAGATGTTGTAGCGGCCGTTTCGCGGGTGTCGGCGGTCTCGATTCACCCTCTGGCCGACACCCTCTGGCCGACACCCGCGGTGGCACGACCGCGTCGATGTTTGCCTTTGCGTAGGTGGCGACGCCCGCATTGCCGACCCCGGCTTGGCCCTGCTATCTTGCGGCCGCCGCGGCTCCGCCGCTGGCACGCAGTGACACGAACGCGAATCGCGGTTTCCCTTGCGAGTTCGATGACCCGCATCGGCCGGCCGGCCATCACGACAGGGCGAGGTATCCATGAAGCAGCGTCAGACGAGCGGACACGATCACGGGCCTCGCGGCACCTGGGAAGCGCTGTCGGCCGGTCTGCGGGGCATCGCCGCGCTGGCTGCGGTGGTCGGGTTCGTTGGCTTGATCGCGCCGGGCAGGGCCGAGGCGGCATGGCCACCGCCCAAGGGCGCTGACTTCCACGACCCCGCCAACTGGCCCAACGACGGCGGCTATGCCCAGTGCCAGTCTGACGGCAAGGGCGGCTGCGCCCTCTACAAGGACACCGGCAAGCCCATCATCACGGGTGGTGACTGGAACCTGTGGTCCTGGATGCCGGCCAACTGGGCGGACAACGACGGCTTCCTCAAGCCCGAGATCGCCATGGGCGCGGGTATGCACGCCGACAGCGCCTGGACGCTGACCGTCGGTGACCGACGCGTGCGCATCGCCGTGCTCGACTCGGGCATTCGCTGGGACAGCGACGATCTGGTCAACAAGCACTATCTCAACCGCGACGAGCTGCCCGAACCCGAGGTCGCATGCCGCACGGCTGACTTCAAGGACACCGATCCCTACGACACCAACGGCGACGGCATCTTCAACATGCTGGACTGGGCGAAAGAGAACGGCACCGCGCTGCCCAAGACCGCCTGTGACAGCCGGGTCAGCGATCTCAACAAGAACGGCTTCCTCGACCCGCAGGACCTCATCAAGGTCTTCAGCGACGGCAAGGACGGCGACAACAACGGCTATATCGACGACATCAGCGGCTGGGACTTCTTCCGCGACGACAACGACGCCCAGGACGACACGCACTTCGGTCACGGCACCGGCGAGGCCCGCGACTCCAGCGCCGAGGGCAACAACGGCCGTGGCTCGCTTGGCGTCTGCCCCGAGTGCACCGTGATCATGGTCCGGGTTGGCGACAGCTTCGTGGTCGACGTCAACGACTTCGCCGCAGGCGTCATCTTCGCGACCGACTCCGGCGCCCAGGTCGTGCAGGAGGCGCTGGGCTCGATCGCGATGACCTCGTACGCCTACGACGCCATTGAGTACGCCTACGCCAACAACACGACGATCATCGCCTCGGCGGCCGACGAGCTGAGCTTCCACCACAACTTCCCCGGTACCGCCAATCACACGGTCTACGTGCACGCGATCGTCTTCGACAAGGCCTCGCCCAAGAGCTCGACGACCTTCCTGAACTTCAACAACTGCACAAACTTTGGCGGCCAGCTGCTGCTGTCGACGCCGGGCACCGGCTGCTCGTCAGAGGCCACGGGGATGACATCGGGGCACGCTGGTCTGGTCTACTCGGCCGGCCTGCAGGCGAAGCTCGATCCGCCGCTGTCCTCCGAGGAGCTGCGCGGTCTGCTGATCCAGAGCGCCGATGACATCGACGTCGTTGAATCGAAGACCGACGCCACAAAGTTCCCCAGCGGGCCCGGTTGGGACCTGCACTTTGGCTACGGTCGCAACAACGTCTTCAAGTCGGTCGAGATGGTCTTCGAGGACCACGTCCCGCCCGAGGTCGACATCATCGCGCCGAGCTGGTTCCAGCCCATCGAGGTGGGCCAGCAGCCCACCCTCGAGATCGTCGGCCGAATCGGCAGCCGAGTCGACGGGCTGCCAGCGCGCTACGCCAACTACAGCTACGTGCTCGAATACGCCAAGGGCATCGACCCCAAGGACGGCTGGAAGGAGCTCGCCAAGGGCGACACCGCCGGCCTCGACGGCACGATCGCGCAGTGGGACGTGGCAGAGGCGGCGACGGCGCTTGATTTCACCGCGCCGCTGGTGGACCACGATCAGTACAGCTTCACCCTGCGCCTGCGGGTCACCGCAAAAGCTGGCGACGGCACAGAGGTCAGCAACGAGTTCCGCAAGTCGATCGGCTTCTTCGAAGAAGCGGATCTGCTGCCGGGGTTCCCCAAGCGGCTCGAGTCGAGCGTCGAGGTGTCGGCCAAGCTATTTGACCTCGACGGCGATGGCGGCGCTGAGATCATCCAGCCGGTCAGCGACGGCGTCGTCCACGCCTGGAAGGCCGACGGCAGCGACGCGCCCGGCTGGCCGGTGCAGGTACCCTTGCTGCGCGAGTTCCGTGAGGACTTCCCCGGCAACACCACCAAGGCGTGCGCCTACCGCACCGACAAGGCGGGCTGCATCGCAAAGAACGGCACGCTCAAGCCCGAGTACCTCGAGGCGATGTCGATCAACGCACCGGCCGTCGGCGATCTCGACGGCGACGGCAAGGTCGAGGTGGTCGTGACGACCTACGACGGCCACCTGGTCGCCTGGCACGCAGATGGCACGCCGGTCGCTGGCTTCCCGGTCGAGATCGATCGCAGCAAGGGCACGGAGACCGACCCCGAACACATCCTCGACGACGGCTTCATCTCCGGGCCGGTCCTCGCCGACCTCGACGGCGACGGCAAGCTCGAGGTCATCGCCGCGGCGATGGATCAGTACCTCTACGTCTGGCGTCATGACGGCGCCGTCCAGCCTGGCTTCCCTGTGCTCGTGAGCGATCCCGCGTTGGAGGGCAAGCTGCGCGCCCGGATGGTCGCGATGCCCGCGGTTGGCGACGTCAACGGCGATGGCCTGCTCGACATCGCCGTCGGCACCAACGAGGTGCTCGGCGCCGAGAAGGTCAAGAACGAGGCCCGCGGCTACGTGCTGCACGGCGACGGCAACAAGCACACCGGCGGCCCTTTCCTGGCTGGCTTCCCGGTCAAGGTCTACGGGCTGATGGCCGAGGTACTGCCGCTGATCGGCCGCGGGATCCCCGGCAACCCGGTGATGGTCGATATCGACTTCGACGGCAAGCTTGAGATCAACTTCGACTCGATCGGCTCCACTGGGCTCTTCTACACCTGGGAGGGC
>CALGHC010000837.1 GCA_937915965.1 uncultured Myxococcales bacterium | reverse complement strand
CGTTCACGCGCAACGAGATCCGGATCCTCAAGGACATCATCGACACGGCGACAACGCAGGAGTTTCGCGGCCGAAACCACCTGATGAAGTACATTGAGAACCCGCACTTCGGGCAGCTCTACCGCAAGGTGGCAAGTATGCAGGAGAAAGCGGACTCGCTGCACACTGAGCGGCGTGTCGAGCCGGTCAATCCAAAGGACAAGTAGGCGCGCTGCGGTGCGCCCGTGTCCCCAGTCGCGGCCGCCCGCTCCGGCGCGGCCAATCAAGCCTCGGCTCGCCCTCCTTCTCGGCGCCGCGGTGCTGGCGTTGGCTTGCAACCGGGCCCCGACTCCTGCGCCCGACGATCCCGAACAGCCGGCGACGATCTTCCCGCTGCCCTCGGCGACCACCCCCACCGATGATTCGAAGTGGCTGCAGGCCGGCCTGCCGGTTCCCGCGACCGACACCGCCATCGAGTTCGTCGCGTTCGGGGATACGGGCTCTGGTCTGCCGCCGCAGTTCGAGGTGGCCGCCAGCCTGCTGCGGCACTGCCAGACACGGCGATGCGACCTCGTCACCCACGTCGGCGACCTGATCTACCCCGCTGGTATCGCTCACGCCGCCGATCCGCTGATAGAGGAGCGGGTGAACCGACCCTACCGAGGCCTGGTCGCGCCTTTCTTCGTCGCGCTTGGCAATCACGAAACCTACGGAAGCGTCGACGCGTTGATCGCCTGGTCGTCGCGCCTGCGCATCGCTGGTCTCGTCGGCGAAGTGCCCGCCGTCGACCTGCGCTTGCCTGCGCGGTGGTACACCTTCGTCGCAGGGCCGGTCCGCTTCCTCGCCTTGGATAGCAACCTGCCCAGCGAAGACCAGGCCCGTTGGGCCGAGCGAGTCCTCGCCGACAGCGTCAAGGCTGGCACGCCGTGGGTCATCGCCTTTTCGCACCATCCTCGGCGCTCATATGGCCCCCACGGCGACGCCACCGCAGATCTCGCCGCCTGGTACGATCGCGTCCTGTGCGGCCGGGTCGACCTGCTCATCTCCGGGCACGATCACGATCAGCAGTTGCTGAAGCCGCGCTGTGGCGTCCACCAGCTCGTCACCGGCGGCGGCGGCGCCTCCCTGCGCCCGTCGGTGAAGGGCGAGGCGACCGTGTGGGCGCGATCCATGCACGGATTCGCTCACCTACGAGTCGATCTGAGCGGCATCGACGTCACGATCCACGGCTCAAATGGCGGCGCGGCGTACACCAGTCATCTCGACCGGGCGCGCTGAGAAGCAGCCCCCAGGACAGGCGCTGACGGCCAGGTCTGGTGGCCGGAACTGCCGCTCGCCGTTGTGGCTACTTCGGCGGCAACATTCCATCGATGACAGCACCGATGGCTGAGAATCGCAGGCCGATGCTCGCCGACTCCTTCTTGCCGTCCCCGTCGATGTCGACGTCGGGCTCGACGAGCAGCTGCAGGAGATTGAGCGCTCCCTGCTTGCCGATGCCCGGTGGAAAGGCATCCTCCGGCAGGGAGTTGAAGACCGAGATGATCACGGTCATCGGCACAGCGCCCCCGAGCACACCGAGGATGTTGTCGATCGCCTTGCCGTCAGCGGTCATCGTCACGGTGCCTTCGACCCGGGCGCCCTGCACGTAGAGGGTGCTGTCGCCGCCGCCGATGAGATCCGCCTCCATGGCGAAGATCTCGCCGGCTCCGCCCGCGGTGATCTTGCCTTCCTTGACCATCGCGTTGGAGAACGTGACCTTGGCCTCGCAGCTCGGACCCAGCGCACCCTGGGTGATGTACCAGTGACAGACGTCGGCAAGGGGCTGGCAACCCGCCGCAACGCTCGCTTCGGTCTGCACAGCGTAATACATGTTGAGCGTGAACGGCTTGCCCTCGCCCTGCCAGCCGGCAAACTCAGCGACGAAACTCAGCGTGCCGTCCTTTACGGAGTTGTCCAGCGGTCCGTTGACGAGCAGGCCGACCGCGCTCATCGCGTTGTCGACGCCGTCGGAACAATCGCCCTGTGGCGCGCACGTCTTGGGATCGTCGTCGACATCGATCCCGTTGCCAGGTGTGCCTGATTCGCCGAACTGAAAATCGACCAGCTTGGCGGCGACCGCGTCGAACTTGTTGGTGCAGGTCGGGCACGCCGAGGTCTTGAGGCCGATACAGACACCGCCTGTGCACTGGTCCGCCGTCGTACAGGCGAAGCCGTCGTCGCAGGACAGCTTGTCGGTGAGCTTGCTGTTGCAGCCCTTTGCGCTGTCGCATGTATCGACCGTGCACGCGTTGCTGTCGTCGCAATCGGTCGCTTTGCCGCCGACACACAGCAGCGTCGCCGAACAGGTCTGCCCGACAATACAAGCGTCTCCAGTCGAGCAGGGGTCGCTGGCGCTCTTGTCGACGTGCGAGCAGCCGCTGGTCGGCGAACACGCGTCGGTGGTGCAGGGGTTGCCGTCGTCGCAGGCGCCGGGGTCAGCGACGCTCTGGCAGTCCAGCTGCGGGTCGCAGGTGTCGGCGGTGCACGGATTTCCGTCATCGCAGACCTTCTTTTGTTTTCCCGGCACGCAGCTGCCGCCGTCGCAGGCATCGCCAAGGGTGCACGGGTCGTCGTCACTGCACGCGGCTGACACGGCGTCATGTGTACAGCCCTGGCCAGCCAGGCAGCCGTCGAATGTGCATGGGTTGTTGTCGTCGCATGACGCGGCGGCTCCGCTGCACGCCCCCGCCACATCGCAGGCATCGTCCTGGGTGCAAGGGTCGCCGTCGTTGCACACCGCGCCCGCCTTGGGCGTCCAGGCGTCGGTTCGCGCCAAGACATCGCAGAGGGCACACGGCGGGTCGACACGTTCGATGCCGTCACCGACGCAGGCGCCATCAATGAGGCAGAATCCCTCGCCGACAGCGTGCTGGCAGCCGCTGCTGCTGGCGCAGGAGTCGGCGGTGCAATCGAGGTCGTCGTCGCACGCGTCGGGCGAACCCGCGCACTCACCGGCGACGCAGACGTCGCCGCTGGTGCAGACGTCGCCGTCGTCGCACGCCGCCCCATCGGCGTCTGCCGCGTCGCAAACGCCGGTCGCGGCGCCATCGGCGCCGTCGGAGACAGCGCCGCCATCAACCACGCCGCCGTCGGCCCCGGGGTCGCTGCTGTCGTAACCGGTCGAGCCGTCCGCCACTGCGCTCGGTTCACCCTCGGCGCAGGCGACGGCCCACATCGCGAGGCAGATCAGGACGACGCGGCCGGAGCCGACCTGCCATTCGTAGGTGGGGACTGACCTCGGCTCAAGCGTGTAGCTGTTCATGACCGGGAGTCTAGCGAATGGAGATACCACCGGTCCAGGCGATGGCCGACGTCCGTGCGCCGGTATCGCGAAGCATTGGCCGACCCCGCCGCTCCCTGCTACCCTCTGTAGGCGTCGGAGCCGTCGCGCCCGGCTGGCCGCGCAGGAATCATGTCCATGGAGAACGCACCAACAATGCGCACAACTTCAGTCCACCTCCCCCGTGTCTGCCGGGCGATCGCTCTGGGCGTCATCGTCGCCTTGGGACTGTGCGCCGCGCCCCAAAGCGCCGTCGCCAAGGGCTCAGCCCTCGACAGCCTCGTCGCACGCTACAGAGCCGCGCCCCAAGCCGCGCTAGGCGAGCAGATCGCCAAGGCCTACCGCGACAAGGGCAGACTGCTTGACGCGGCCAACTGGTCGGAGCGCGCGGCCCGGTCGCCGGGCGCTGACCTCGAACTGCGCAATCGCATGGCTGCCCTGCGCGAAGCGATGCGCTGGGACCTGAAAGACAAGGGCTACGGCGCGGTCATCATCACCGTTTCACCCGCAGAAGCCGTCGTACACGTCGATGACCTGGACACATTCCCCGTCGGCCGCGCCCGCAAGGTCTGGGCCAAGGAGGGCGCTCACCAGTTGGTCGCCAACGCCCCCGACTACGATGGCCAGGACCGCATGATCTCGGTGACGCGCGACTCGGTCAGCCGGGTGTCCGTGACGCTGCGATTGATTCGACTGCCCACACTGAGCCTGACTGTGGAGCCCGAAACTGCGACGGTGTGGATCGACAACGTCTACAAGGGCCAGGCGAAGGCGGCTTCGTTTACCCTGCCCGTCGGCCATCACATGGTCGAGGTGCGTGCGCCCGATCACCGCTCGTATGTGCGCTCGATCACGCTTGTGATGGGCGCTCGCGAGGTGCTGAAGCTCAAGCTTGATCCGGACCGGCCGCTGACGGCAGAGCGCCACACCGCGTCCGAGGTCGACCGCAAGCTCACGCCGCTTGAGCTGGCCAACCGCGGCGAGCGCCACCGCATCGGCGGCAGACCAGACGTCAGATCGCCGCACGACAAGGCCGGCGGCAACGCGATACAGCGCAACCAGGGCGGCAGCGACGACGACGGCGACGAAGCCGATCGGGACGGCGACGAAGACGGAGCAGACGGTGAAGACGAAGGCGGCGGACCGCCGGCCCTGACGCGCGCGGGCGGCGGCGGCGACGACGATGACTACGATGAACCCGAAGCGTCGGAAGATGCCGGCCGGTTCGAGGCCAGCACCTCGGCCAGCAGTGGTGGAGGTGGCGGAGGCAGCCATGACATCATCAAGGGGTTCATCTGGGGCGGCGCCGGTCTGGCGCTGGTCGGCGCGGGCATCGGAATGGCGCTCTACGGCGCGGACATGACGCTTGCCGCCAACGCGCTTCGACAGGGCAATAGCCAATACGACTACTACTACGACACCGGCTACCAGTACGCGCTGATTGGCTATGGCACCGCCGGGCTGGGAGCGGTCTCGATGGGAATCGGTTCGCTCTACCTCATGGGGCGCAAGGGCCTGTCGCGGCAGGGTATCGGCTGGTCGCTGACCACCGTCGGTGTGCTGACGGCCGGTACAGGCGGGTTCCTCATGATGCAGGCGCTCTCGCTCGCTGCCAGCGCCAACGATCTCGCGCCAGGGCACTACGACTACGTCAACCGATACGAGACGGCCCAATCGCAGGCATGGACTGCGTACGTCACGACCGGCGTCGGGGCCGCGGTACTCGCGGGCGGTTTGTACCTGGTCTTGACGCGCGGCGGATCCAGCGCGGCCGCCCTCGGGCCAGCCGACGCGCGCGAAGATGAGTTTTCGTGGAATGTGCGTGTGCTACCGCAGCTGAGTCGGGACCGCGTCGGCGGCATCCTCCAGCTCGACTGGTAGAATCCCGGGCGCGGACTCGGCGTCGTTGGCGCGGATCCTCACATGTTGCCGACGACCCGCTCAAGCTCCGAATCGACCTCAGCGAGACGCTTCTGCACGGCGGAGAGGCGCGGTCCGCCGCCACGCTGGCTCAGGTAGTTCGCGAAGCTCTTGAGCCCGGCTGCCTGGCGGACGAGGTCCCCCATCTCCCGGAAGGCCGCCAGCGCCTCTTCGAAGCTCTCGGTGGCTTTGCGATCGATGACGGTGCTGCGCGCTCCCGTCTCGGACAGGGCACGGGTGCCAAGCACACAGCCGCGCACCAGAAGGGCGCGGGCAACCTGGGTGCGCGCGCCGCTCTCACGCGCGACCTCGACCGCCCGGCTGGAGTCGAGGTCCGCCGTCTCCAGCGCCTGGCGCTCCAAGGAGATCGCGGCTTGAACCCGGTAGATCCCCGAGAGAAGCTCGGGGTCATTGATCTCGCGTGCCACATCGAGGGCGTCGACCATCAACGCGGCGGCGTCCTCCCAGCGACCCAGGGTGATGTATGTCTCGGCGCGCAGGACGATCAGCTCGAGGCGCCGCGACGCGTCGCCAACCTCCGTCGCCATGTCGGTGGCGACCTCCCACGTAGACAGGGCCAGCGGATGCTTGCCGCGCGCCGCGTAGACCTCGCCCAGGACTGTGCGAGACTTGGCCGCGCCCCAGCGATCCTGAATGGCGTCGCAGATCTGAACCGACTCGGTCGCTGCGTCGTGGGCGTCCTGGAAGTGGCCACGCGCCATGTGAATGCGCGAGATGTGGCACAGCGAGCGGGCCACCAACCTGCGGTCCTCAGACCGCCGCCGTAGCGCCAGGGCCTTGAGAAAATGCGCCAGCGCGAGCTTGTACGAGTCGCTGCCGCCTTGAACAAGGTGGACCAGGCCGATCTCGTCCATGACGTCGGCGATCCAGCGGTGCGCTCCGGCCACCCGCAGGTGCTTCAGGGCGCCTTCGAGGAAGCGCAGCGCGGCCTCGTAGCGACCCGAGACGCGGGCGACTTGAGCGATTCGAAGTTGGGCGATGCCGCAACGCACATCGTCCTCAAGGCAACGAGCCATGCGCAACGCTTCGAGCAAAATGGGCTCGGCGTCGCCATGATGAGAGAGCCGCAGCAGAGCGCCACCGTGGGCGGTGCGCAGGTCGGCTGCCAGATCGGCGTCGTCGGTGTCGGTGAGCTTGGCCCCAGCCTGATAGAGCGCGACCGCGCGCTGGATCTGGCCCACGCTGCGCGCGGCGTGGCCGGCCTCGAGGTAGAAGCCGGCCGCGAGGCGCCGCCGGCCGCCGATCTCGTAGAGCTCTGCGATGCCTGCCGTGTCGCCGACCGGGTCCTGGCGGGGCCGGGCGTTGAGCCACTGGGCAGCCAGACGCGCGTAGAGTTGACGTCGTGTCCCATCGGTATGCTCGGCGATCCGCGCCGCGTCACCGCCGTCCTGAAAGGCGAACTCGATCTCGCGCGACATCTTCGAACTCTCGACGAAGACGACCACGTCGATCGACTGCAATTGCATGATCCAGGCCTTCAGCTTGACCCGATCCCGATCCGTGAACGTCTCGTCGGGAACGGCCGAGGTACCGCGCAGGACCGACAGGAGACCGCCGAACCAGAAGCGCGAACCAAAGACGGCCGCCGCCTCGACGATCAGGCGCAGCTCGTCGGGCAGTCGGGCGATGCGATCTGGCAGGATCGAGCGACCGTCCGATTCCGGGTCCGTGCGCAACGCAGCGGCTGACACAGGCCGTGTCTCGGGGCGGCCGCGCCACTGCCAGCTGCCGTCCTTTTCGATCAGCTCGCGGGCCGCGATCATGCCGCGCAGCAGGTCGAGCAGGCGCTCGGGGCTACCGTCAGCCGTGGCGACGAGGTGTCGCACGAGGTCCTTGGGTCGGTTCTTGAGTTCGCGCAGCAGGTGACGAGCCAGAGTCTCGAGGGGCGCCTCCGGCAGGGGCTCGACCAACAGATCGAGGGCGGGCAATTCTTCGGGCGAGCCGGACTCGGCCTCGACCAGCATCGCCACTGGCACGCTCTGCAGCGTCTTCTCCAGGTTGGTCACGACGATGTGCAGCTCGTCGATGACCGCGCCGACACCGTCGATGCGCAGGACGAACGGGCCGTTGCGGGCCCGCGCGCGCAGCAACCCGCCAACGAACTGGGCGGCGACGTCGGTGGGTGCCTCGCGCCCGCCCGGCGCGAGCTCCTCGGCGTCCTGGGGACCGCGCAGGCCGAGCAGGGGCGCGACCACCAGCATCACCTCGGCGGCGTGGCGCCCGCCAATCAGGCCGCGGATCTGTTCTTGGACACGGGTCCACGGCGAGGGGTCGATCATCACCGCCGCGCCGCCGACCAGCTCGAGCAGGATCCGGCCGGCGAGGGTCGGCGGTCCGGCGGCACTCTGGGCAGCGTGCACCGAGTACCAGCCGACGCCGCGCTTCTGTGGAGCCACCACGCGCTCCAGCTCAGAGAACAACCGTGACTTGCCGAGCCCGCGGCCACCGTGCACCCACGCGACCCGAACCTGACGCGCGTTGAGGGCGTCGCGCACACAGTTGTAGAGCGCCTCCAGCTGCGGTCGGCGCCCTACAAAGGGGATCGGTTGACCCAGCAGCGATGTGTCGCCACCGCCCGCGTCGCGAAACTCGGACCAGGTGCGACGCAGGCCTCCTCGCTCCATCGGGGTCGCGACGGCGGGGACGGCGGCCTCGTCGCTGGGGGGAGCCTGTTCGTTGGTCACGATCGCGTCCTTGCCCGGGAGGGGCACAGCCTGCTGGCGACGGCGAACAGGCCAGCGGCGTTTCGCCGGAGTCGGCTGGATGATAGAAAGACGCCGGCGCATCGGCAAGCGGTCGACGCCGACTGGCGCCAGTCCGTACGACGGGACGCCCAAACAGGTGGAACATGGGAGACGCGAGTCTGCAAATACACAGGGTGCTCGATGCTGTCGCGGCACGCACGGCGAGCGATCTTGGCGCGCTGCGCGCGGCGTCGATGTCCGCGTGCGCGCACGTCATCGAAGCATCGGGGCGCATGGCGCTCGTCGAGGCGGCGCGGCGGCTGCGGATCGACACCGTCCTGCCGCGGATCGCGGCGAGCCTCCTGGTAGAGCCTCTGCTCGAGCGCGCCCGACGCAGCGGCATTCTTGAGGGCGAAGAGCTGCTCGTCTTCGCGCGGCTGGCGCGAAGCGCGGCCAACGTCGAGGCCCGCCGGGAGCACTGGGAGACGCACGCCGTCGCCCTCGCCGTCGCGATCGAGGAGCTGCCAGACCTCGTCGCGCTCAGTGACCTCATCCTTGACGCGATCGACGACGACGGCACCTTGCGAGACGCGGCCAGCGAGACGCTGGCTCGGCTGCGACGCGAGGTCCGGGGCATGTCGGCGGGCCTACGCGATCGCGTCGGCGAGCTGGTGCGTGAGACCGACGACCGAGGCCTGCTTCAGGACGACTACTTTACGCTCCGTGAGGGCCGCTACGTGCTGCCGGTGCGGGCATCGGACAAGCGTCAGGTCGACGGCATCGTCCACGGCAGCTCGCATACCGGCCAGACGTACTACATCGAGCCCGCTGAGCTGATCGCCGCCAACAATCGGCTGGCGCTGGCGCAGGACGAGGTCCGCCGCGAGGAGCGTCGAATCCTCGCTGAGCTATCGGGAGTCGTCGACGAACACCGCGAGCCGGTGCGGATGGCTGTCGATTGCCTCGCCGGTCTGGACGTTGTCTTCGCGGCGGCGGATCTCTCCGATGCACTCCACGCGACCGCGCCGAGCTTCAGCGACGACGGCACCGTCGACCTGCGAGCCGCACGTCACCCCATCCTGGTCCTCGACAGGTTGACGGCCGAGGGTCCTGCCGTCGTGAGCAACGACATCCGAATCGCCGCCCCGGCGCGATGGCTGGTGGTCAGCGGTCCAAACGGCGGCGGCAAAACGGTGCTTCTGACCACGCTCGGCCTGGCAGCGCAGATGGCGGGCCGCGGCCTGCCCGTCTGCGCGTCGAGCGACAGCACCCTGCCCTTCTTCGCGGCGGTCGAGGTCGTTCTCGGCGACGCACAGGACCTCGACCGCGGGCTGTCAACGTTCGCGGGCCATCTCAAACGCGTGCAGGCGGCGCTCGACGCGGTCGACCGTGCGCGCGCCACCGACGGCGATCAGCCCATTTTGCTGTTGCTCGACGAGCTCGCTGGCGGCACAGAACCATCGGCCGGCAGCGCCCTGGCCACGGCGATCCTTGAGGCCTTCGGCGCGCGCTCGTGTCATGGAGCCGTCGCGACTCATTTCGAGGCGCTCAAGCTGCTCGCGTTGAGGTCGGAGCTCTTCGAGAACGCCGCGCTGACTCTTGACCCACACACCCAGGAGCCAACTTTCCGGCTGCGGATCGGAGAGTTCGGCACGTCGAGTCCGTTCGCGCTGGCTGCTCGCATGGGCCTGGATGCCGGTGTGGTCGAGCGCGCGAGACAGATCGCTGGCGAAGGCAGCCACGAGACCGACTCCCTCGTCGAGCGCCTGTCGCAGCTTCGGCGCACTCTCGATGACGAGGTTTTAGCGGCCGAGCGGGAGCGCCGCATGCTCAGCGACGCCCGACAGCGCCTTGAGGACCAGCGGCGCCACGAGAAGCGGGCCGCGGACCAGCGCATTCACGCGGCCGCCGGTGACGCGCTCGGGCAACTGCAGGCGGCCACCGCGGCGGCCGGCATGGCCCGCGACGCGCTGCGCAAGGCGACCAACGAACGGCAGGTCCAGGAAGCTGCGCGCGAGCTGCAGCGCCACCACAAGACAGCCAGCGCGCTGCGGCAGGAGGCCGAGTTGAGACTGGGTGAACGGGTGGAACGCAAGCCGGCACAATCGGCCGACGTGCGGTTGGGTGGGGAGCTGTGGCACGCCGGGCTTGGCCGCCCGGTCACCGTCTTCGAGCTCGACCCCGGCAATCGGCGCATTGGCGTGCGCGCCGGCGTCATGGAGCTGCGCGCGCGTCTCGACGAGCTGTTCCTGCCACCGCCGACCAAGGCGAAACAGGCGCCGAAGCCGTATCCCTTGAGGCGCCCGCCGCCGGCGCAGCCGCCGCCACCGGATGGCGACACAGAAATCGACACAGAAATCGACATCGAGGAAGACGACACCGGTGATTTCCGCCGACCAGAGTCGACCTGCGACCTACGAGGCGAGCGAGTCGAAGAGGCGCTTGAGGCGCTGGACGCGCACCTCGACCGGGCAGTGGTCGCGGGTCGGCGCGGCGCGTGTGTGGTCCACGGCATCGGCACCGGTGCGGTCCGCAAGGCGGTCCGGAACCATCTGCACGGTCACGCCCAGGTGCGGGCGTTCCGCCCGGGGCGGCGCGGCGAAGGCGGCGAGGGCGCGACGATGGTGTGGGTGCGGGTCTGAGCCAGGTTGATCGACCTGGAAACGTTGAGCGACTACGACAGCGTCGGACCGATCTACGAGACCTCGAACTCCTGCGCCGATTGCATCATCCCGCCATGGAACGCCGTCGGCTCAAGGACCGCGTGCACGTCGCGCACGGCGAGGCGATGCGCCCGACCGTCGCAGAGGACCTCGACGTGGATGGCGTCGACGCGCACGACGCGGCCTTCGTACTGCCGCCCGCTCACGAAAAGAACATAGTCACGACCGGGCTGGATGAGTCGGCTCAGGTTCATCGTCGATGCCTCCGTCGGGCCGCGCGCGGCCGGTGCGAGAGTCAGTTTCACCGGCCCCGTATGGACGTAAAGAAATTCGCTGCTTGGCGATCCAAGCGGTCCCGATTCGAGACCACGCATTCCTGAGATCAGGGCCGCGCGAAGCCCGCGAAGCACTGGCCCGCGGTCAAGGGCTGGGCGGTGCCCGGCCAACGAACCAGGCGGGTGTTGTGAACCGTTCCGTCGGCTCCACGCACCCGGGCGGCCTCGGAGGCGTCGAGGGCGAGCCGGCGCACCCGACCCGCACGTTGGGCGATGAAGACGCAGCGACTGCCGTCGACGCGCTCGACGACCCCAGCCATCGTGATGCCGTCATCGGGCCGACCGTTGCCGTTGAGGTCCGAGGTGCTGTGGAAGAAGACCAGGTCGCCGGGCCGCGCCGTGTGGGCGTCGATCTTGCGGCCCCGATCGACCAGGACGCGGTGGAGAGCGTCTGGATAGGCGCCCTTGCCGGCGACGGCGACCTCGTCGCCACTGGCACGCAGGACGTAGGCGACAAACGGCGTATCGGTCAGACCACGGGTGCCAAGGAGTTTGCGGGCTGCCTCGACGCGGCGCCGCGCAGCCGCCCGGCTCCCCGAGCCCGTGGCGGCGGGCGACGTCCGAGCTTTCTTCTTTTGTGCTGCGCTCGCTTTGGCCGCAGCCGCCGGCGCACCGCCGCCTTTACGCGGATCGACGCGGCGGG
>CALGHC010000836.1 GCA_937915965.1 uncultured Myxococcales bacterium | reverse complement strand
CCGCGCGACGACGCGGCGGACGTGGCGCCACCCCGTGCTGCGCCCGCCCGCCCGGTCGTCAGCGCCGCCGCCGCCGTGGAAGACGCCGACGCTTGGAGCGGCGACGTGCTCGCTGTCGGTGTGGGCTTGCTGTGCGCCATCCTGCCGCGCGTGGTCCTGTTGGGACTGCGCGATCTCTTCCAACTCCCCAAGATGCTCTACATGGGCTACGCCGCCGCCTGGCTGCTTGCCGCCCTCGCCGTGCTTGCTGTGATGGGTCGCCCGATGCGATTGCCGCGCACGCCTCTGCGGTGGCCGGCGCTCGTGTTCTTCGCCGCGATCGTCCTCAGTCTTGCGTTCGCTCCAGACGAGACAGGCGGCGTGCTGTCCCTCTTCGCGAAGATGGACCTGTACCGCTGGACCGCCGCTGGCGCCCTCTTTGTCGTGACGATGATCGGCGTCGACCGCCCGCGGCGACTGCTGTATGTGCTCGTCGGAATGCTGGTTGGCGGCTTGTGGGTGGCGCTGATCGGCATCGGTGAGCACCACGACATCGCTGCGCTGATGCCTCAGCCCAAGTGGAACATCATCTCGATTCCGGGGTCGACCTTCGGCAACCGCAACATGGCTGCCGAGTTGATCATCGCCGTATTGCCAGTCACGTACGCCTTCATTGGCTTGTCGGCGTATTGGTGGCGCCGGGGCCGCACGAATCTGGCCGCGACCGTCGCCGGCGGCGCAGGCTTTGGGCTGGGACTGCTGCTGTACTACCTGCGCTTGACCGTCACCCGCTCGACCTGGGTCGGTTTCGGCCTCGGCCTGATCGGGGTCGGGGCGATGCTGGCCCTGGCGAAGGGGCTCGCGCGGCGCGAAGCGGCCGCCGCCGAGCTGGACGTCGCGAGGAGCGAGGTCTCCCAATCAGACGCCACCGGCCGTCGACCGGTCACCATGCTGATCGTGACCGCCGCCGGACTGCTTGTCTTCGGCTTCGCGCTGATGCCCGCTGCTCTCGAAAAGATCGGCTATACCGGCGAGGAGTACCGCTGGGACAAGAAGCCCAATCAGTCTGTCGGTAACCTCGCCGCGACCATATTCGACACCGAGCAGGACGCCGCCGAGTGGCGTTTCATGAAATGGGCCAGCACCCGCGAGGCGGTCAAGGCCAAGCCGCTCGGCGGAGGCGCAGGCAACTGGCGCGTGCTCTTCCCCAAGCACGTCACGCAGCGCACCGACAACGAGATGTTCACCATCGGCAAACAGCCGGTGCGGGCGCACAACGACTTCCTGCAGGTGGCCTCCGAGTTTGGGGTCCACGGCTTCCTCGCCCTGCTGGCGCTGTTGGCCGCGGCGATGTGGATGACCTGGGACATCCTGCGGCGCCGTCATCGACGGCCTCTGGTTGATGACGATGGCGCTGCCTGGATGGCGTGGGGGGCCCTCGCGGCGGCAGCCGGCATCCTGGGGATCTGCGGTGACGCTTTCTTCTCTTTTCCCCTGCAGTTGCCAGTGCCGACCATGATGTTGGCCATCGAACTGGGCCTGGTTGGTGCCGCTTGGGTCTGGATCCGCGAGCGCGATGAGCAGCTCGCCGCCGGTGCCCGCATTCCGGTCCACGTGCCTCGCCCGGTCGCGTTCGAGGGTCGCGTCGTCCTGGTCGTCGTCGCCATCGCGTCGGTCCTCTTCGTGCACTACGAGAACCCGCGCCTGCTTGCCGCCGAGAAGGGCTTTACTCGCGCTCGCAGCTTGCAGCGCAATCGCAAAGCCGCTGCGGGTCTCGTTGAGATCAACAAGGCGATCGCCATCAACCCCGACGACTTCCAAAACCATTTCATCCAGGCCCTGTGCTACAACTCGATGGGCAAGACGGCCGAGGCGATCGAGGGCATCAAGCGGTCGCTGGAGCTGTACCCCAACCTGCTCAACGCCTGGGTGAATCTGGCGATGTTCACCTCCAAGGCGGGCCGGGTCGAGGAGATGAACGCGGCTCTCGACACGGCCCTGGCGCTCAAGCCCGACGAAGGCTACGCGCTCAACGTTCGTGCCAAGGATTGGACGCGCCAACGCCGATACGCCGACGTGGTTGAGTTGCTTGAGCCGTGGGTGGACACCCACCTCAAGGATTCTGGCTTTGTAGATAATCTGGGAGGTTCGTGGACACTGCTTGGTGATCACGCCAAGGCAGCGACGCTCTATCAAAGGTCCTATGACGCCAAGATCTGGAGGCGACGCATCAAGCCGCGCGAGACGGCCGCTGCGCACGGCGCATGGCACAGGGCTCAGAGGCTGAAGTGGCTCGAGAAGATAGCGGCCTCCTGGGAGAAGGCAAAGCGACCCAATGAGGCTGCCCGGGCGCTGGGCACGGCGAGCGCTCTGGCGGGCAATACCCGCGCCGATCTAAAGGTCCGCTATGCGGCGGCCCTCGCCCAATCCGCTCAGTACGCCAAGGCGAATCACGAGATAGGCGTAGTCATCGACCTCGACCGAGGCCAGCGGGGCACGATCTTGACGATGCTTCGTGATCTGCTCGCCCGCGTGGACGAAGCCGACAAGCCGAAGGTCGAGGCGTTGATTCGTACAGCAGAGCGTTGAATCTTCGCGTGCGCCGCGGTGGTCTGTCGCGCTCGCTTGCTCGCTTGCTCGCTTGCTCGCTTGCTCGCTTGCTCGCCTGCAGGCCGCGCCGCGCACGCAGGGATCGGTGGTGATCGTCGGGCGCGGTCATGTTGCGGTCGCCGCGGTCGCTCTGTTGTCGCCGCGGTGTCGCGGTCGCAGCTGCCGAGTCGCCGCAATGTCTCGCCCGCAGCTGCCGAGTCGCAGTTGACGGGTCGCAGTTGACGGGTCGCAGCTGCCGCGTCGCAGCCGTCGCAGCCGCCGAGTCGCAGTTGAAGAGGTCGTCGGCGTCCACGGGCGCGACATCGCGGCGGGCTAGCCGTCTCAGGGAAGGGAACATCATGATTGACGAGCGCCACTCCGAGACGGAGTCACTCAGGCCAGATCCAAAGGCAGAGGCAAAGCCAGAGCCAGAGCCAGACCAGGAGGACGAGCACGACCACGAGCACGAGCACGACCACGACCACGAATCGGTGTCGGAGTCGGTGTTGGTGTCGGAGTCGGCGTCGGAGTCGGTGTCGGAGTCGGTGTCGGTGTCGGAGTCGGTGTCGGCGTCGCTCGCCGGCGGCGTGCACACCTTCGTTGTCGCCGATGCAGAGGCGGGCCAGCGGTTGGATGCGTTCCTGTGCGGTCGCCTCGAGGGTCTTGCGCGCACCCGCGCCCGCGAACACATCGTAGCGGGCCACGTCCACGCGACCGCGGCGTCGGCTCATGCCGAATTGAGGTGCAAACCCGCCACTCGCGTCGAATCTGGCGCTACCGTCACGATCGAGCTGCAGCCCCGCCGTGTCCCAAGCGCCCGTCCGCAAGAGATCGCGCTGCACATCGTCTTTGAGGACGACGACCTGTTGGTCCTTGAGAAACCGTCGGGCCTGGTCGTGCATCCCGCCGCAGGACACCTGGACGGCACCCTCGTCAACGCGCTGATGCACCACGTGCCGACGCTAGAGGGTCTCGGCGAGGCCCTTCGGCCCGGCCTGGTGCATCGCATCGACAAGGACACATCCGGCCTGATGGTTGTCTCGAAGAACGAGCTGGCGATGCGGAGCCTCGCAAAGGCCTTCGCGCGTCACGACATCGAGCGCCGCTATGTCGCTGTCGCCCTGGGTCGGATGATCGACGATCGCTTGACCTTCGACACCCTCCATGGTCGCCACCCGCAGCAGCGCCGACGCTTCAGCGGGCGGGTCACAGAGGGCAAACGGGCGGTCACCCATGCCGCGGTGATCGCCCGGTCGAACCTGTGTTCGTTGGTCTTGTGTCAACTCGAGACCGGCCGCAGTCACCAGATTCGCGTTCATCTTGCCGAGCGAGGCCATCCGATCGCGGGGGACGTCTTGTACGGTGGTGTGCGCAACCATCCACGGACACCGCGGACGATCGCCGAGATCGCTTTGCTCGGTCGCATGTCGCGTCAGGCGCTGCACGCGTGCACCCTGGGCTTCCGTCATCCGCGTAGCGGCGAACCCATGCGTTTTGAGGCGCCACTGCCCGCCGAACTGGCCGCGCTTGTCGCGGGGCTCTTTGGTGCAGATTGCGTCGTCCTGCCACCGTTCGAAGCGCTGGTTTGAAGGCTGGCATCCGGGTCGAGGCTGCGCGCTTGGCGCGAACCAGGTGCGCACCCTGCGCGAACTAGTCGGGGAGCGTGTCCAGCGCAGCGCTCAGCGCCTCGATCTCGGCATCAGTCCAGTCCTGAACGGACAGCACGGCGGCGCTGCCCCGCTTGTCGCCGGCGGGCATCAGCCGCTGCACCAGGGCATCAAAACGCCGCACGTCACCGTCGTAAGCCCGATAGACGAGCTGGACGCGATCGTCGACCGTGAGGCCTTGTACCGCGCTGACGAGCAGTATTCGGCCGTTGCGGTCCAGCTCGATCTGCTCGCGCCTGATCGGCATACCGTCCAGGTGAAGCTCGGCGTTGGCCGTTTCGGCGACTGGCCCGAGGTTCGAAGTGCCTGCTGCGCCTGGCAGATCGTCCGGCAGGTCTGGCGGCATCGGTTCGGAGATAGTCGGGATCCGCGCCTGCGCCACCTTGCCATCGCCCGTGAGGGTGGCCCGGTGGTTGCCGCCGAGGCGTGCGCTTGGTTGTTTGCCGGTGGATCGCTGGCTCGCGGGCCGGAAGGACGGTACTCCCGACAGCGCGCTGGATTCTCGGTCGGGCGTTGCCAGCGCCGGTGGCGGCAGCGTCCCGTTGCCGTCGCGTGGGCGCTGAAAGACCCGCGGGACGTGGTCCGCGGCGGCGCGAACCTCGACCTCGCGCGAATCCATGGTGATCGTTTCGGCGTGCCTCAGCAGCTCGAACTGTCGCCATTGGTCGTTGAGCACGCGGTCGCCTGCGCTGCTCGTCTTAGCGGCGGGCTCGCTCACGGTCTTGGATGCCTCGTCGTTCGACTCGTTCGCTGTCGAGCCCGGCTCACCTTCGCCCAGCAGGGCCTTTTCAATCTCGCGGACGGCTGCGAGAACCAACCGCTCGCGGGCCGTCAGGCGCACATCCGCGCGGTCGAATGCTTGCTCGTACGTCTCAAGTTCGTCGGCCCGTGCATCGAGGTGCTCGCGTCGGCGCGTGGCGAGCTCGGCGCGCATGGCGACCATCGCCGCCCGGCCCAGGTGCAACGTAGCGGAACGCTTTACGTAACCATCGACGTCGGCGTCCTCTAAAGCCGCGCCCTTGCCCAACCCCTGCAACATCACGCTCGTATCGAGCGCACGCTTGGTGGCGCTTCGTTCAAGATGCTCGACTCGCTGGTCCAACCACTGGGCTCGTTGGCTGAGCACCAGGCGCTGTCCTTGCAGGCCCGCCTCCCGGGCACGTAGCTCCGCGTCAGCAAACGCCAGCTCGAACTCGGCAGCGGCAAGTTGTTCCTCGCGCTCCTGCAATTCCGCGACGGATGGCGCCCCCTGGTCGGGCTTCTTGTCCTGGGACATGCGTAGGCTCCTGACGTTGCGTGTGGCCGGGATGCTGGTGCGCAGCTTCGTTCTCGCTGGCTTGGACCTCGCTGAAGCCATCACGTGCGCGGCATGCGCTCGATGCGGGTGCGCCGCTGGCGCAAGATGTCGCTGTTGGGGTGCCGTTTCTCCAACTCCCTCAGCATCGCGACCGCAGACTCGTAGAAACCGCGTTCGATAAAGAAGTCGAGCGTTTTGAGGTCGCTGCCCAGGCTGCGAATCGTCGCCGGAAGCTCGCCCGCGGTGTTGCGCGTGAGTCGAGGGCGCGGCAGGTTGCTCGACGAGCGACGGTGACGATTGAGCTGCAAGCGATGAGATGGCTCTTCCGCTACCGACCGTGAAACCAGCGGGTCGTCCCCGGTCGCGGGCTGTCGTGGAACGACGAGGTCGGGAGCGCCACCCGCGACTGGCTCGAGCAGCCCCGGCGGCAGATCCGCTGACACCATCGTCCGTTCAGCCATCTCGCCGAACCCGAACTCGTCATCATCTTCGAGCAGCCAGAGGTGGTCTGCTTCGGTGCTAGTAGGCGCTCGCGGCGCGACTGGCCGGTCGCGATCGCGTTGATGATCCGCGGCCGCCGGCTTGTCTGGGCCATCGCGCTGGACGGTCTTCTTGAACGAGGCTCGTTCGTGGTCTGCCTCTGCCACTCGTGCGAACGGTGCCGTGCGCTGGACGCCCGGGATCTGCGGCGTTGCCGCGAGCGGTCTCGCGCCGCCTCGCAGGGGAGGGGCGCCGCCTTGCAAAGTGGGTCGCGAGGCGACCTGATCATGGACCGGCGTCGGCAGCGCAGCGCGCGTGCTGCTGGCCACCTCAGGGATACGCATTGCGCCGCTGATCGGCCGCGGTCGGGGGAAGGTGCCGGTCTGCAGCCGACCAGCACGAGGGCCAGCTTCATCGGCGACGACGGCTGGCCGCGGCCGATCAGCGGCCGGACGCGGCTCCTGGGGGAGCGCTGGCATGCCGGCCGGCGAAGACGGACGTCTGGTCGCCGCCGCTGGCTCGCGCGCTGGCAGCGTCGGCGCGTCGAGCAGGTCATCATCATCCAGGGTGCCGTCGATCTCGCCGCCGAGGTCGTCGTCGCGGTCGTCGTCGAGGTCGCCGTTCACGCCATCGTCGTCC
The DNA here is from genome assembly GCA_937915965.1 of uncultured Myxococcales bacterium. Classification (GTDB taxonomy): domain Bacteria; phylum Myxococcota_A; class UBA9042; order UBA9042; family UBA9042; genus CALGHC01. Next base: position 9,800 of record CALGHC010000836.1, on the reverse strand, counting down.
GGCTCATCGTGGTCGGTTGGCAGCGGCGGCGCGTCAAGTGACGATCGTCTGGTCCCGCTCGATCGCCGCCCCGCCGCCACCGATTCCGCACCGGCCGCGAGTTCGATGATCGTGTCAGCCGCCACGGCCGCCTCAAGTACGCCCAGCGCTTCGCGGGCCTCCGGATCGTCCGGAGCCAGCGCATACAAGCGTTTGTAGGCTTCTTCGGTCTCGCGGACGAGGCCGGCGCTGCGGTGGCGGTTGACCAGCTCCCGGCACGCTGCGGCCGCCCGCTCAGTCTGACCCAGCAAGGCGAGTGTCTCGACGATCAACTCAAGCAACTCGACATCGTCGGGTTGCGCCTCGTAGCAAAACGCCAACTTGGCGATCGCCATCGCTGGTCGTCCCGAGCGCGCGTAGTGCAGCGCGAGATCATGAGCGGTCGTCAGGTCGAGCGCATCGTGCACCAGCAGGCGCTCGCAGACGCGCTCCCAGTCCTCGGTGTCACCGCCGGCGAGCAGTCGACCAGCCAACGTGCGGAACAAGGCCGCTGCCACGTCGGCGTGACCCGCGCGGCTGTACGCCTCGGCGAGCTCCAACTGCGCGCCGAGATTGTCACTGTCTAGCGCGACGAGGCGCTTGAGCACCTCCAGCCATGCGGCCCAGCTTGTCTCGTTCACCAACAGGTCACAGGCACGCAGATACTCACGCGCCGCCTCGTCGACCATCTTGAGGCGTTCGAAGACGTCGCCGTACGTGACCCGCACACCCGCGTCCTCGGGCTTGATGCGTACGGCCTGACGCAGCACAGCGACCGCTTTGATCGGCACGCCGCGGCCCGCGTAGATGGCGGCCACGTCGACAAGCTCGGAGACCGCCTGATCGTGCTGGCCTTCGCGCTGTAGCTCGTCGATGCGCTCGAGCCGCGAGCGGACGTCCTGCTGATCGGGCTGCGCTCGGGGGCTGGCCATCGGCTCTCTTCGCGTCGGTGTAGTGCGCGTTGTGTCGGTGATCTCCCGGTGCGCCGGCCGGGGACCCGCGCAGTGGCTGGGCTAGCGGTTGACTCGTTCGACGAAGCGCCCGTCGCGCGTGTCGATCTTCAGCACGTCGCTGTCGCTGATGTACATCGGCACGTGCAGTTGATAGCCGGTCTCCACCGTCACCGGTTTGGTTGCGCCCGTCGCCGTGTTGCCGGCGACCGCCGGATCACAGATCGTGATGTGGGCCTCAATGAAGTTGGGAAGATCAATAGAGATCGCGCGACCGCCAAACAGAAGGATCGTGACCGGGAGCTGTTCGATGAGGTAGTTGCGCGCGTCACCGATCGCATCGTCCGACAGCGTTAACGTGTCATAAGACTCCGTATTCATGAAGTGCCATCCCTCTCCGTCCTGGTACATGAACGTGCAGGAAACCTCCTCGAGGTCTGGCCGGCCCACCTTGTCGCCAGAGCGGAAGGTCTTGTCGAGCGTCTGGCCAGTCTCCAGCTGCTTGAGGCGGGTGCGCACGAACGCCGTGCCCTTTCCGGGCTTGACGTGCTGGAAATCGATGATGATCCAAGGCGATCCGTCGATCTCGATCTTCAGGCCCTTGCGGAAATCACTCGTGTCGAACATGGAACTCTCACAAGATTGGTTCGCCGCGGTCGGGCTCCGCTCTGCGGGCGCGGCCCCTGCGCACAGGCCAACCTGGGCCAGGGCTCTCGCGGCGACGTCGGGAATGGTCTGCGCCGTCCGCCACTTGGGCCGAGCGCATTGCGCCGAGAGTATACCCAGGACCGCGCCGGAGGAAAGGCCCGAGCGCCTCAGCGTTCTTGCCGTCGCCGCCGCAAACAGACCGCGACCAGGAACAGGCCGGCTACGGCGGTCCATGGCAGCGGTCGCGACCGCGGTCGACCCGCGCACGAGCCACACCCCGGCTCCGCGGGTGGGGCGCAGCCATCTTCGGCCCACGCCTGTCGGTAGGCGTGACAGACGCCGTCGAGGTCGTCTCCCTCAAGGCTGCGCATCCAGGTCACGCCCGGCTCGGCGCTGGCGAACATGGTCGCTGTGGGCACAGACGAGTGGTCCAGACCAACGAAGTGGCCGACCTCGTGAACCAGCGTGTTGAGCAGGTCCACCTGACCAACAGGGCACGCTCCGTCACAGAAGTGGTAGCCCGCATCGTTGATCAGGACGTCGGCATCAGCGAGGACGCCGGTTCGGCTGTTCCAGGCAAGCAGCGTGAGGGCATACACCCCCGAGCCGAAATTCCACTTGGCGCTGTCGTCGACAAAGATCACTTGATTGCCGTTGACCACCGGTTGCTCGCAGCCGGCGCCAACGACCGCACTAGTCGCCGCATCGCCGTTGCTGCCCGCGTCCGCCGTCTGCGCCCCGCCCGGCGCTGTGTCGGCGCAGCCGAGCCCGGGCTGCTGTCGCGGCCGCACGCCGTCGTTGTGAAAACGCAGCCCGAGCGGGTGAATGGCGCACGCGACCGGGGGGCAGGCGATGCCCGCCGGGTCGTGGCACAGCGCGCACTCAACTGCCTCCCAGGTCGCGAACGCCTGGTCGATCACGCTCATCAGGATGTCGTCGCTGACGCCATCGCCCGCGAGTCCGTGTTCGTCGACGCTGTAGTACAGGTCCGCCTCAGCCCAGCGGACGCCCGCGCCGCTTGCTGCCTTGCGATGTGTCCAGCCGTCGGCTCGGTGCGGCAGCAATACAATGGCCGCGAGGAAGATCGTAAGCAGCACGGGCCCGGTGCCGGTCCCGCTCGACCGGACGCGGCAGCGCCGGCTGCGTGCTACCGCTGGTTCGTTGCCTCTCGGTCGATTCTCGTCGCTGCGGCTGGCGGGTCGATCGTTCACCTGGCCAGGATACGGGAGGCCCGTCGCGAGCGAAAGCGCACAGTGTGTGCGATTCACTTGCGACAATGCCGCCGGGGATGGCAACCTTGGCGTGGTCGAGTCGTTTCCCCCCGGTGTCTCGCCGTCTTTCGCCCCCCGCTCGGGCTGCGCGCGCCAGTTGGGCGCCCCGCGCAGTCCCGCCGCGTCGCGCGTCTGTCCCGGAGGCCTATGATGTCGTTGCCCTCGTTCATCTCTGCCAGTGCTTGGCGCCTTCTCCCAACTGCCGGTTGTCTCGCCTTGCTGCTAGCGCTGGGAACGCTGGCAGCCTGCGAGGGCCCGGTCGTATCCGACGACGAGGCCGAAACCAGCGCCAACAGCGGCGACGACGGCGGTACATCGGACGGTCTCGCTGGCGCCGAGGTTGCAGCCGACGATGACGCTGTGTGGGTCGACGACGTGTCCCCGGCCGATGTCGACCCGTCCGATGGCGGCGTCGCACAGGATGGTGAGGCGACAGAGGACGGTTCGCTGGTCGACGGCGGCACGCCCGGCGACGCAGTGGTCGGCGACGACGCAGTGGTCGGCGACGACGCAGCGGTCGGCGACGACGCAGCGGTCGGCGAAGACGCGCCGGTCGGCGAGGACGGGTCGGTGGGCCAGGACGCCTCGGTTGGCGAAGACGCGCCGGTCGGCGAGGACGGGTCGGTGGGCCAGGACGCCTCGGTTGGCGAGGACGCGCCGGTCGGCGAGGACGCGCCGGTCGGCGAGGACGCGCTGGTTGGCGAGGACACCGGCGCGGGTGGGGATGCCGGACCCGGCGAGGACAGCGGCGGCGCGGACGACGGTGGCGCGGACGACGGCGGCGGCGATGACGCGGATGATGGCGGCGCAGCACCGGTGTGTGGCGACGGCAAGTGCGACAACCCGGCCGAGACTCCCGAATCCTGCAAGGCCGACTGCAGCGGTGGGCAGTCGAAGTGCGGCGACGGCATCTGCCTTGCCGAACTTGGCGAGACCATTGAGAGCTGCCCGGCCGACTGCAAGGTTGTAGCTTGTCAGGGGGTTGGCGACTGCGACGATGGCAGCGACTGCACCAAGGACCTGTGCGACGGCGGTAGCTGCAAGAACCTCCCCGAGGCCGACGGTGCGACGTGTTCCGACGGCAACGATTGCACCAAGCCCGACGGTTGCAAGGCAGGTATTTGTGTTGCCGGCGTCGACACCTGCGCGGCGTCCTGCGGCGACAAGGCCTGCGAAGAGGCCAAGGGTGAGGACTGCAAGACCTGCGAGGCCGACTGCGGCAAGTGTCCGGACGGTCCCGTCTGCGGCGACGGAAAGTGTGAAATCCCCGCCGAGACGCCCGAGACCTGCAAGGCCGACTGCCAGGGCGGTCAGTCGAAGTGCGGCGACGGCATCTGCCTGCCCGACCTCGGCGAGACCAAAGAGAACTGCCCGGCCGACTGCAAGGACGGCCCGAAGAACTGCGGCGACGGTGAGTGCCTCGCCGCAGAGGGCGAGGACGCCGACACCTGCCCCGACGATTGCGGTGGCGGTGGCGGTTGCACCAAGGCCGTAGACTGCGACGACGCCAACGCGTGCACCGACGATGCATGCACCAACGGCGGGTGCACGAACTCAGCCGTGGCCGACGATACAGTCTGCGACGACGGCAAGCTCTGCAACGGCGGAGATGTCTGCAAGCAGGGTGCCTGCGCGGCCGGACCTCTGCCATGCGGTGGCTGCGAGGACAGCCTGGTGGAGTGCGGCGCTTCGGCGATCATCCCCGCCAGCGGCGCAGCGGTGAGCCAATCGGTCGACGCGTGGGGCTGCGACGGCAAGGGACTCAAGACCATCGGCAGCGAGATGTCGGTAGTCGCCAACGTCAAATGCGGCGGCACCCACAGCTTCGTCGTGCGGGCCATGGGCGACGGTGTCTATGGTGCGCAGACGCCGGTGGAGAAGCAGTCGCTGCATCTGTACTTGATCGATGAGGCTACCTCTGCGTTGGCATGCGGGGCGACGGCAAAGTGCCTGGATGCGACGCTGCAACAGCAGCCATGCGGGACCAGCGCCCCGGCCGCACCCGCCGACTGCAAGGGCGAGTGGCTCGTCTCCTTCTCGATGCTTGGTTCTGGGAAGCGCCGGTTGATCGTCGACGCTTTGACCCCGGGCCTCGCTGTTACGGTCTCGTTTGATCTGACCTGCAAGTGCGGCGAGGTCGACAAGTGCGGCGACGCCCAGTGCGATGCTGACCTCGGTGAGGACTGCAAGACCTGCGAAAAGGACTGCGGTGCCTGCGTGACTGTGTGCGGCGATGGCAAGTGCGAGCCCCCCGCCGAGACCGAGATCAGCTGCAAGGCCGACTGCCTCGGCGGCAATGACGCCAAGTGCGGCGACAAGATCTGCATGAAGGAGAAGGGCGAGACCTGCGAGACCTGCAAGCTGGACTGCGGCGAGTGCGCCGATCCCTGCGGCGATGGCTACTGCGACGCCAAGGAGGGCGAGACCGATCAGAACTGCCCGGCCGACTGCGGTGGTGGCAGCGGCGCCTGCGGCGACGGCCAGTGCGACATGGAGAAGAGCGAGACCTGCACGTCGTGCCCCAAGGACTGCGGCACCTGCCAGAGCCTCTGCGGCAACGGCGTGTGCGACAACGATCTGGGCGAGGACTGCCAGCTGTGCCAGAAGGACTGTTGTCCCAACGACAACTGCGGCAACGGCATGTGCGAGGCATGGAACGGCGAAAACGAGCAGACCTGCGCGGTCGACTGCCAGCCGGGTGGGGCTGACGTCTGCGGCGACGACAAGTGCGGACCGAGCGAGAGCTGCGCCAAGTGCCCGGGAGACTGCATCGCACCGGGCAAGTGCGAGTGCGGTGACAATGTCTGCAACCAGGAGGTCGGCGAGAACCCGAAGAACTGTCCACCCGACTGCGGTGACGTCGACCCCTGTGGCGACGGCAAATGCGACGGCGGCGAGACCAAGGACAGTTGCCCCGAGGATTGCGCCAAGCCGGGTGTTTGTGGCGACGGCGAGTGCAATTTCCCGTTCGAAAACGACTCCACGTGTCCGGTCGACTGCAATAAGGGAGCCTGACCCTGCGGGGAGCCTGACCCCAGCGAGCGTCCGCGCGCTCCACCTGCTCGGCCCCGTCTGCTCGGCCCCGTCTGCTCGGCCCCGTCTGCTCGGCCCCGTCTGCTCGGCTCCGTCTGCTCGGCCCCGTCTGCTCGGCTCCGTCTGCTCGGCCCCGTCTGCTCGGCTTTGGGTCGGCCGGTCCGTCTGGGCCGCCTGTCCGCGTCCGCCGCCGCTCGGGGCCTCGCTTGCGTCTGGGCCGTCCGTCCTCCGCGCCCAGCCGCAAAACAACGCAAAAGATGCTCAATAACTGACATCGATGTCCGGCGCAGCACACGCGTACGTCCCACGCTTTTCGGACCCCCTGGTGGAACTGTGCTCCAAGACTGATCAAATGATCATGGTCGAAGTTGGCACGGCCTGTGCAACCAGGATCGACCCAGAGCACAGTCCCTCTGTTGCTTACGTACCGTTGCCTGTAGATGGGGTCCCAAAACGGGGCCCCATCTCTTTTGGGGGCGGTTTGCTTGTTCTTGAGTCGCTTTGGGAGGTGTTGGGGTCCTTTGCTTGGCCCTCGTCGGGTCCAAAGCCCGGACTCCGAAAGCCACCCCGGCCGGACGCAGAACCGCCGGGCCGCGCCTCGTGGCTGCCGCCCTGCCGCCGGCCGTCCATCTCGCCCTTCCGCTCGCCCAACGACCCATGCCGTCCTCACGTTGACTTCGCCGCTTCCGATGGTATGAATCGACGCCCTCCGACCCGGCGCCGCCGCCGATAGACTCCGCATGCACGAGAGCATCGACCACCGCGCGCCCGATGACGTCGCCGCCGAGCGCGCCAACCTGCCGGCGTTGCTCGCCGATCCGTCGGCCGTCACCGTCTACCAGCCCAGCCGCGCCGACGTGGTCACGCGCTGGCTCTTCAGCGTGGGCGTCTTCACGCTGTACTTGTTTTGCGCGGGCTCCTTCGGCCTATGGGACCCGTGGGAGACCCATTACGGCGAAGTCGCTCGCAACATGCTTGAGAGCTACGACTGGGTGAACCCGTGGTGGGGTTATCGCCATCAGATCGGCTCGGAGCCTGTCGCCGGCAACTGGTTCTACAGCAAGCCGATCTTCATATTTTGGAGCGAAGTCGTTCTACTCAAGACGATCGGGCTCTCCGACTGGGCATTCCGCTTGCCCGTCGCCCTGATCGGCGCCTCGATGGTGACGTCTCTGTATTGGGCGCTCGAGCGAGCCGCCTCCACCCGCCATGCGCTCTTCGCCGCGGGCGCCGTCGCGCTGTCGCCGTTCATCTACATGGTCAGCCGACAAGCGCAGACCGACATGCCCTTCGTCGGCCTGATGACGATGGCCATGGCGTTTGTCCTGGTCGCCTTCTACGGCCGGCGCGTTCCCACCACCGACGGGTGCTTCTTCGCCCAAGTTGTCGCTTTCGTTGGCTTCTTGGCGCTGAACTTGATTCCGCAGTGGGGCATCATCGCCACCGACCTCGCTGATCCGAACGCGGGCGCGAGTTTGTCAGGACCCGCGCGCTGGGGCGCAATCATTCAGCAAAACGGCGTCTGGCACCTGCTCGTCTACGTCCCGATTGGCCTCGCCGTACTCGCCTCGGTCCTGTGGCCGATCGCGCGGCAGCGACGCGCTGTGGCGGGTTGGGACGACGCCTTCAAAGATCGTTGGCAACGGCGCATCGCCCTTCTGTGTTTCTACATGCTCGTCGCACAGGCGACCTACGCCAAGGGACTGCTCGGCTTTATGCTGCCGGGCGCGATCCTCATGGCGTATTTCGCCGTCGACCGGCGCTGGCGCCTGCTCGCGCGGCTGCAGCTGGCGCGCGGCGTGCCGCTGTTCTTCGTCACGGTGTTGCCCTGGTATGTGGCGATGTTCTGCCGCCACGGCATGGCGTACTACAACCGCTTTTTTGTTCACGATCACTTCAACCGCGTCGGCGCCGGTGTGCACCAGATCGACTCGGGCACCTTCGAGCACTTCATCGAGTGGCTCGGCTTTGGCCTGTTTCCGTGGTCTGCGTTCGCGCCGATGGCGTTGGTGAGCGCTGTCTGGCTGATTCAGGCGCGCAGGCGCTCGGCTTCGCAGGGCCGCGACGCGGGCGAACTGACGCCCGCCTTGCACACGATGCTGCTGGTGTGGTTCGCGGTGGCCTTCGGTGTCTTCACGCTGTCCTCGACGAAGTTCCACCACTACATCCTGCCGGCAGCACCGGCGCTGGCGATGCTCATTGGCCTCTACCTCGCCGAGCTGCGTGCCCTGCCAGACAAGCTGGTGCGGCTCAACGTCTTGCTTGCACTTGGTTTCTTCGCCGTGTTGCTGATCGACCTGCTTGATGATCAGCAGACTCTGCGCGATTTATTCACCTACAAATACGACCGGCCATTGCCTGAGAACCTGCCCTTGGATTGGTCCGCGCCGGTGAACTGGAAATCCGACACGCACCCCATCGTGCCCTGGTCCGACACCCCATTTGCTCGCCACGTTGGCCCGGTGATCGCCAACCTGCTGTCCGTCTCGTTGTTCCGCTACGAGACGTGGATGGCGACGATCGCCGGTCTCGGCGGCGTCGCCCTCGTTGGGATGATGTGGCGCCGGCTACGGCGGCTGGCCCTGGGTTTGTTCGCCGTCACGGCGCTGCTGCTGGCGTTCTGGACGCTAAACTACTACATGCCGATGCTGTCGTCCGCATGGTCGCAGCGCTACCTCTTTGAGGCGTATTACGACGACTGCACGCCCTACGATCCGCCCGAGCCGATTCGCGAAGCTTATACCCCGCTGCTCAGCCGCATCGGTCTAGACTTCATCCCAGAGTTCTTTGACGCCAAGGGCAAGCGCGTGTGTCGCGAGGACATCATCTCGTGGTTGATCACCTGGCGCGGCGAGACCTTCTATTCCAACAACGAGATTCGGCCGATCAACAAGGAGAATCCGCAGTTTGTTCCTTATCTTGAGGACTTCAATAAGGGGCGGAGTTTCTACGTCTTGATGGAGCGCGGCCGCACCAAGGGCTTCAAGGACAAGCTCGACCGCGCCAGCCGCACCTTGCGCGACAAGGGAGTCGACGGCTGGCAGCACATCGAGTCCTGGAAGGTCGAGGTCATCTCAAATGACAACGCCTACTTCGTCGTCGGCCGAGCCACTCCGGTCGAGGATTCCAAGGCAGCGCGTGCGCCGCCTACGCGCCCCGCACCCTCCGCCAACCCGCTGGCCGGGCGGGCGGGCGCCGCGGCCGAACGTGCCCGCGCCGGAACCCAGGTCAACGGTGGCAGCGCGGGCCGACCCGTCACCGACGAACCGGTCAATGGCCCCGCTGAGGGGAAACCCGCCACCGAGATCCCGGCCGCCGCCGCCATGAGACGGCCGGGTCTGAGGCTGCCCCGGGTCTTGCCGGGCTTGCGCGGTCAGGGGGGGCGCCCAAGCAGCGCCCGCCCGTCCTCATCGCTTCCGTCGGCAGGCGGGGCCGTCCCTCCTGCGCCGGTCCAAGGACCGTGAAGATCGAGCCGCTGGCTGGTGCGTCTGGTTTGTCAGAGATCGGCCGACGGTTCATACTACTGCGGTGATTGGCGGCCGCTGTCAGAATCCGACTGCGGCACCGCTGCGACACGCGAGGAATCGTCCGTGGCCAACGAGGACCCGAAAGACGACCCCACCGAGGGCAAGCGTGGGCCGCCGCCAGAGCCGCCGCCGCCGCCCGGCGAGCGCGCCCGCCTTCAGTCGAGACTGCGCGATCCGGGCAAGCACCGCCATCACCCGACGATGTTGGGCATCGGCGGCCAGATCGACGATCCGGTGCCCGAAGCTCCCAAGGCCCAGCGGGTTCGAACCGACATGTACACGGCCGAGCCGCTGCGAGGTCCCGTTGAGCCGCCGCAGCGGAAGTCGACGCCCGCGGCCGCCCGTCCAGCGGC
>CALGHC010000835.1 GCA_937915965.1 uncultured Myxococcales bacterium | reverse complement strand
GACCGACACGGGTCACGACGCGCGGCGTCGGCGCCGGGATCCTCGCCGACAACGCCGACAATCTGGTGCTGCGGGCAATGCGAGCGACAGCCGACCAGCTAGGCGGTACCTTGCCGGCGGTCGACCTGACCCTGGACAACGCGGTGCCGCTAGCCGCCGGATTGGGCAGCTCGTCCACCGCCGTCGTCGCCGGCGTGCTGATCGCCGGCGAACTGATCGCCAGCGGCCTGACAAGCGACGACGCGCTGGAGCTGGCCACGGCGATCGAAGGACACCCGGACAACGCCGCGCCGGCCCTCCTCGGCGGCCTGACGATCGCCGTGATGACCGGCAGCCGCGTGCATGCGCTGCGCCTTGAGCCGCCCGCCGATCTTCAGCTGATCGTCGTCACCCCCGCGATGCAACAGAGCACCGCCGAGGCGCGGGCCCGGCTACCCGCGCTGGTGCCCTTTGCTGACGCCGTCGCCAACGTCGGCCGCAGCGCGCTGCTAGTCGGCGCCTTGCTGCAGGGGCGCTTCGATCTGCTCGACGTCGCCATGGCCGACCGGCTCCACCAGCACGTGCGAGCGGCGCCCGTCCCGGGCCTGATCGACGCCCTGGCGGCCGCGCGCAGTGCTGGCGCCGCGAGCAGCGCGGTCAGCGGTGCCGGGCCTTCCGCCATCGCGTACGTCGACCGCCGCACTGGACTGGCCGAGGCGATCGGCGCGGCCATGCAAGCCGCCTTCGCCGCGGCTGGCCTCGCCGCGACGGTTCGCGTGATCGCGCCGCGGCTGACGGGCGCCACCGTGAGCCGCGAGGAGACCACCGCGTGACCTCGACCGAGCCAACCAACGCCGTCGCCGATGCCGAACCGGCCGAGCCAGCCGACGCCGTCGCCGATGCCGAACCGGCCGAGCCAGCCGACGCCGTCGCCGCCGCCGTGGCCGATGCCGAACCGGCAGCGCCAGTCGACGCCGCTGCCCATGCCGAACCGGCAGCGCCAGCCGACGCGAACGATCACGTCGCCGCGGCGCCGCCGCCGAACGCCGGCGTGAGCTCTCCACCAACGCGAGGCGACCGCTGGTTGATCGCCGCGCTCGTCCTGGCCACGGTCGCGTGCATCGCGCCGTTCTTCGCCGGTCGCTGGCTGCCCTTCCTCGACATGCCACAACATGTCGGCGCGGTGGCCATCTTGGCGGGCGGCGACCCGGCGATGGCCTTCGACCGCTACTACGGCGTGCAGCTGCTGAGTTCGCCCTACCTGCTGCCCTACCTGGCCGCGGCCGCGCTCGCCCGCCTGATTGGCGCCGTTGACGCGGTTCGCTTGCTCTTCGCCCTCGCCGCCGGGCTGTTGCCCTGGTCGCTGGCCTTCGCCGCCCGCCGCTTCGATCGCGATCCGCGGTTCGCGGTGCTCGCTGTGCCGCTCGCGTTCTCGACCTTCCTCTTTCTGGGTTTCCTCAACTTCGTGCTGGCGCTGCCGCTCTTCTTTTTCTGGCTGGGATGGTGGCGAGGCCGCGTTGGTGCCGACCATTTCAGCTGGCGCGATGCCGTGACCGGCGCCCTCCTCGGCATCCTGATCTTCTACGGCCACGTCATGATCCTCGGCTTCGCGATGGGCGCGTGCGGCCTCGTGGCGCTGATCGCCGTCGGTCCCGACGAGGCCAGGATTGGCGCCTGGCGCGCGCTGGGGCGGCGCAGCTTGCGCGCCCTGCACATCGCTCCCGCGCTGGCGCTTCTGCTGGTCTGGGCGCTGACGTCCCCTGTTGCCGAGCGCGGCGAGCTTGGCCGCATGATCGGTGGCGCGCTGGCGAACGAGCCGCCGCAGTGGCCGCCCCTCCTCGATGGCCTCAAGGCGCTGCTCGATTACACGCTGTCCGGCTGGCACGGCCACCAGGACACAGGAGTCTTCGTTCGATTTCTGGGGCTTCTTGGCCTGTTCGCCGCGCTGACCCGGGGCCGGCGCCCCGCGACCGCGCGCGCCTGGCTTGGCGACCGCCTGCCCGTCCTCTTGCTGCTCTCGGCGCTGGCCCTCGCCGTGGTCATGCCCGAATCGTGGCGTGGCATCTGGCCGATCGGCGCGCGCATGGTGCCGGTCGCCCTGCTGTTGGCCCTGCTGGTGCCCAGCGGTCGCCTCGTCGTGCCCCGGCTCGCCCTGATCATCGGGCTCACCCTCGCCGCCTATACGTCCGTAGTCCACGTGCGCGGCGTGCGCGCATTCCAGGCGGAGGTCGGCCCCCTCGACGAGGTCATCGCGCCGCTGCCGATGGGCGCGCGCGTCATGACGCTGATCTTCGACCCCACCAGCCGCATCGCCGAGCAGCCCGCCTACCTGCATTTCGGCCAGTACGTGTTGGCTGAGCGCGGCGGCGTCGTCGAGTTCAGCTTCGTCAACTTCACCAAGAGCCCCATCCAGTACGTCGAGGCCGAGGCACCGCCCCGTCTGCCAGCGCGTTTTGAGTGGACACCCGATCGCTTCGATCCGATCGAACACGGTGGCTGGTTCGACTACGTGATCGCCCGCGACGCCGGCTGGGATCGCAGGCAGCGCATCTTCGGCGCGCAACAGGACCGCTGGTCGACGTTGCATCGCGCCGGCCCCTGGGTGCTGTACGGAAAGGATGCAGGAACGCGCGAAGACCACGGAGACCGCGACGAACGCGACGAACGCGACGAACGCGACGACCGCGAGAAGCGCGCAACGCCACTTTGAATGCCGCCTACTTCACCTTGAACACCAACGACGTCTTGCCGGCCTCGGCCGCATCGTTGTGGATGAAGGTCAGGGTCGCGGATGCGAGGTCGGGGCTGCCGCGTGCCGGCGTGTAGCGCACGTAGAGCAGCTCGTCGGCGTAGCCTGGCACGACATATGGCCAGCTCTCCGGCGGCGTATCCGACCAGGTCAGGGTCATGTCGTCGTTCTCGCCACCCCAGGTGACCGCGCTGAGCAGAAGGTCACCGGCGCCCACGTTGATGACGCGAACGCGCGCCTCCTGGGTGCTTGAACCGTCCGACGAGGTCGCCTCGAACGACCACTCGCTGGTGGCAAACTCCTTGATATTCTGACCGCCAATGCGCACCTGAATCGACGGGGGCGGACCGGTGTCCGTGGCGGCGTCTGCGACGCTACCCGAGCCAGCGTCGCCGCCGCCGCCGCCGCTATTCGGCTTCACGACACAGCGGGTCTTCTTCGCGCCAGTTGGATCGGCGGGGTCGGCGGGCTCGATGACGCAGTACTCGCCGGCGAGGCAGGTCCCCGCGACTACCCACGTCTGGCTGGTGGCGTCGCAGTCGACCTGGGTAGACAAACCCGAAGCAGGGTTGTTGCAGCCGACGTGCTCGCTTGTCGGATCGCACTGCGTCCCCGGTTCATGGATCTCAGCGGGGCCAAAATCGTCCTGCTGGGTCTCGTCGCTGCACGACGACGCGACGAAGGCTGCGCACACGATCGTGGCGATCACGGCGGGAACGGCGAGGGGATTTGGTTGCTGAATCGATGGGCGGTTCATGGTCGCCTCCGGACGCGGCATGCTGGGAGTCGGCCGCGCAGCCTGGGGTTGGCGACACAGAGGCTAGATCCGATGCCGCCGCGGCGCCAGCGCCAATCGCAAACAGGCGACCTGCCCGGCAGGGCCGCCAACGCGACCGCCACAATGGCTCAGATGGCTCAGATGCCTCAGATGGCTCAAAAGAACTGCGCCGATCCGAACGACACGCGCCACTCTGTCTGTGCGCCGAAGGCGATCGCGACATCGAGGCGGGCGATGAAGCGAGCGATCATCGGTAGGATGAAACGCACGCCCGTGCCCAGCGAGAAGGGTGGCACGCGCGAGAGCCCGACAAGATCACCAGCATCGTAGGCGACGTCTCCGATGTCGAAGAACAGCACGTGCTGCAAGGCGACCAGCCGGCGGTGGACCGACGATACCCGGCCCTCGAGGTTGAGGTTCCACACGCGGGTGCCGCGATAGCGCCCCTCGGCGAAGCCGCGCTTCCAGCTCAGGCCACCGACGTAGAACATGCGCTCGGGCACGGGCGCAGAGATCGCCGCGAGCGACAGGCGCGCACCGAGGTTGCCGGTGTCGCCGACCCGCAGGAAGCCGTATCCATGCACGGTGGCCCGTACAAACGACATGCCGCTGCCGACGGCGCTGCTGGCCATTTCGACGGTGCCCTTCACGGCGGCGCCGCGCTGGAAGTAATCGGTGGTGTCGACGCGACCCAAGCGGAAGTTCAACTGACTGATGAGGTCGACCCGATCCGACGGCGGCGTGATGCCGTTGGCGTCACCGGACGCCCGCAGCGCGCTCGTCAGCAGGCTGCGGTCGTAGGCGTCACGGCCGACGATCAGGCCGCCGCCGATCACCCAGCGACGCGGGTCGGGCACGGCCTGCAAGGTGATGGCGGCCTGGGCGCGGTGGCGAGTCCAGCCGCCGATCGCCCGACCAGCCTGATCGTAGAGGACGCGGATTCGGTTGTCGTAGCCGGCCACGGTGCTCAGCCGCAGGTAGCGGTCTGCGAGGCGGGGATTGGTCAACCACAGCAACCCGGCATGCGACCCGCCCAGATAGGTGTACGTGCCGCCCAACTCGATGTGACGACCGGCGAGGTTGATCTCGGTGCCGCCAGTGCTGAGGTAGAGCAGGCCGCCGCCACGACCAGCGCTGAATATCGGCAGCAGGGTCCACTTCTCGTCGCAGTCAATGACGACGCGCAGGCCAGCGGCACCAGCGTTCAGCTCGGCACGCACGACGCGGAAGATCCCGAGGTTGCTGAGGCGACGGATGGTCTCGTCGAGAGCTTCCAGGTCGAGGGCGCTGCCGACCGCGATCAGGAGCTCGCGCTCGACCACATGAAGGGACGTGCGGTGCAGGCCGCGGATCTCGATGGCGGCTACGGTGCGCTGGGCCGCGTCACCGCGGGCCAGCGGCGCAGCTTGAGCCCCAGCCGCGAGTGCCAACGCCAACGCCAACGCGACGCAAGCGAGCGCTCGTGTGCTGCCGACCGCCGCTCGAGACACACACCCTCCGCGCCCGGCGGGTCGCGACGCGACCGAGACACCCGGGGGATGGTCACGATCGACTGTTCGGCTGGATCAAGCAAGACGCGGCACACGAGGCGCGTGCGCCAGCCAAAAAGAGCGCGGCGCCCCCGATTTCCCGGGGGCGCCGCATGGACAGGAGATAGAGATTGTGGTCAGGAAGGGACAGCGGGCACGTTGGATTCCTGTCCGAAGACGGTCGCTCTGCACACTCCCTGACGATGTGCGGACGACGTAACGAATCCAAGGCTCGTTGCCGAGGGGACACCACACCGACCGAAGGTCGACATGGCAGTTGGGAGGATGGTCTGTGAGGTAATCATGGATGCTACAGGGATGCTGCTAACTCCTGGGCTCGTGGCCCTACTCTGCAACGTCCGTGCCACGCCTTTCATTCCCACCTCGACAAATATTCTACGGTCGGAATACAAAGCGTTTTCTTTTCAGAGACCGATCTGGTCTCTCTGAACGGCTCCTGCAACCAACGGAAAGCACTGTTACCAAACGAGACTGGTGTCTCACACTGAGACACCAGCCCCGCTGTTGTCGGATCAGTTCGTCCGATGTGCCTCAGCACGAGACAGACCGGACAGATCGGCCGCTACGACGGCCCGGAGAAAGCGGTCACCTTCACATTTCACAACAACCACCTGCCGCCGCGGTTCGGGCGACCACGCAGGACCAGGCGGGCCTTCGCCAAGGCGCCGCTAGGGCACGGTGCGTTCGCAGGCCAGCAGCTGCTCGTACTGCTGCCAGCCGGGACCGCCGCTGCCGCGCAACAGCGCAGCGAGGCGCACGTTCTCCCAAGCTCTCACGAGGCGTTCGACCCGCGCCGACGCCAGGCGCGCCTGGTCCTGATCATCGGCGCGCCGGCCGACCACCGCCCGCAGAGCCCGCCACCGCGAGACCAGCGGATTGCCGCGCAGGAACGCCGTGATGGCGAGTCGGTGGCGCTGCAGCGTGCCGGCAAAGTCGGAACGCCATGGGTCGTCCATTGTCGGCCAGCGGGCGAGGAGCGAGCCACCGACTCGTGCCGCGGCGGCGGATTCTTCGGCCTCTGCGTCGGCGAGGACGGCTTCGGCCTCGCGCGCGGCGGCCTCGAGACGCTCGAAGCTCGCGAGCGCCTGGGCCTCGTCCGCCAGACCGAGGTCGGCGCCGAGCGCGACGATCACGAACCGGTCTTCGGGTTGATCGACGGCGAGCGATGGGCCTTCGGTCGGCGCGGCCTCGCGCAGCCAGCGCTCTGAGGTCGTGGTCGGCACGTCGAGGGACCGCGCGACGACCCGCGCCCAGGCGTGGGCTTCAAGCAACGACGTCTGACCGTCGCCGTCGTGGTCGATCTTGTTGGGGGGCAGCGGCGCGCCGTCGCGGTCGACACCGGCAAGCGCGTTGAGAAAGTGCACAGCAAAGCCCGCGTGGGCGCGCCGATCGGGGTTGGGATCGCAGCCGCTCGCCTCCAGGTCCCACGTCGCCGCGAAGAGGCCGCAGCGCGACGGGTCTGCGGGGCCGTTGGCCGGGTCAGCGCCTCGGAAGGCCAGCTCGCCCAGACCACCGGAGAAGCAGGTGGTGGCGACGATTCGCAAGGGCCGGCGCGCGGCGCGATCCAGGAGGTTGGCCAGGGCCTGCACGGTCAGGGCGGTCTGTCCCCACAGCAGGATAGCGTTGCCGTTGGCGGTCTGGCCTTTGTCGCCGTGCCCGGCGAAGTGGACGATCAGTGGCCCCGACGACACGGCCACGACCGCCTCCAGGACTTCGAGGACGTGATCGAGATCGGCAGGGCCGTCGGCCGCGAGGCGAGCAGGCCGGTAGTGATCGGCGCGCCCGTCGCGCGGGGCAAACAGGTCGCCGAGCTCGCTGAGGAGGGGGTCTGACGGCCCGGCCGTACCGGCGACGCGCACGCCATCGCTGCGGCGACCGCCGGCGAAGAGCACGTGACCGCGCGGACCATAGGTGCGGCGGGCGAGGGCCACGTCGGCTTCGATCGAGACCTCGTTTGACGACGGCGTGGGGCCACCACCAACGGCGAGCCAACGCAAATCCGCCGACGGCGCGACCGCGTCGGCGATGTCGACCTCCAGCGCAGCTGGAGGCGCGATCGCCGGCTGAAGCAGAGACTCCGCCAAGGCCGGGCGCTCACGCAAGGATGAAAGAGACGACGGAGACGACGAAGACGACGAAGACGACGAAGACGACGAAGACGACGAAGACGACGAAGACAACGGAGACGACGGAGACCGCGGCGACGACGGAGACCGCGGCAGCTTGGCGACGACCAGCAACGTGGCGACCAGTCCGCTGGAGACGACGACGAAGGCGAGAAGAAAGGAGCGCGACCTGTTGCGCATCGGGCCTCGTTGCGTCGCCATGACGCGGCGCCGCGCGGCAATGGCTGCGATTGGCACGTCGATGCGGCCGGCGATGCCCCATCGATGCGACCGGCGATGCCCCATCGATGCGGCCGGCGATGCCCCATCGATGCGCCCGTCGATGCGCCCGTCGATGCGCCCGTCGATGCGCCCGTCGATGCGCCCGTCGATACGGTGCGCGGCCAGCTAGCCGGCGCTACTTGGCGACGGTGGCATCCTCGACGATGACCGCATACTTGTAGCCGGCGCCAAAGTCCTTGTCGATCTGGACGGTGCCAGTGACGGTCACTACGTCGCCGACGGTGGCCATGCCCTCGCCGGTCATGGTCAGGTCGTTGTCGCCGGCCTCGGCGCTGCCGCTTCCGTCGCGCAGGTGCAGCCAGTTGCGGCCCATGATGCCGGCGGAGAACTTGACCACCTGGCCACGCACGACGACCTGCTTGCCGCTGAGCTCCGTGCGCTGGGCGTGCACCTCGGCGACCTGGCGTCCGTCGGGTCCGCTCGCCCGGTCGACCTTGATGTCAGCCGGCGCGGGAGCCGCAGCGGCACCGGCAGCGGCGCCGGCAGCGGCACC
>CALGHC010000834.1 GCA_937915965.1 uncultured Myxococcales bacterium | reverse complement strand
TGCCGTCGCACCAGTCCACCGTGCAGGGGTTGTTGTCGTCGCAGAGCTCGGGCTTCTTGCCCAGGCAGGTGCCCGCCTCGGCGCAGCTTCCCGCGCCCCAGGGGTTGGCGCGGGCGATCAGGCCCTGGCGATCGGCGCCGGCCCCCTGTGAGCCCGCGAGGGCGACGCCATCGCCCGCCATCGCGGCGAGGGCGTTGACCGCGCGCGGCGCCGATGTGTTCAGGTTGCGGGTCCACTGGCTGTTGCCGAACTGATCCGCACCCCACAGCCAGGCGCCCGCCTGCTTGCCGGGCAGGGCCTGCGAGCCGGCGACGAGGACCCGATTGGCGGAGGGTGCCCACAGAGCCGCGACGGAGGCGTTGATCTGCCCCGACGCCGTCCACTGGGTGTTCAACGAGTCATCGAGGCCGACCAGCCAGCCGCACGACGCGTTGTCGCAGGGGAAGTCGCCGCCCACGACGAGCGACGCCCCGGTCACCGCCACCGAGCGGAAGAAGCTCTTGGCGCCAAGTGCTCGCGTCTGCTTGACCTGACCGGCGGCGGTCACGCGAACGAGGAGGCCCTGGCGCGTGCTGCCTGAGTTGCTCTGCTTCTCGCCGACGAAGAGGAGGTCGCCATCGGCCAGCGCTGCGGCGTCATGGAAGGCCTGCTTGTAGCCACTGGCGGTCGCGAGGAGAGGCTGCTGCCAGTTGCTGGCGAGGTTGTTGGCCAGGTAGTTCGCCCAAGCCGAGGTCTGGCCGCCCTGGACGCTTCGCCCGAAGAGCAGAAGCGCGCCCGACTTGCCCGGTCGGATGCCGAGGAACTCCTCGTCGACACCCGGCTGGCCGAACTGCTTGTCGACTTGTACGGTGCCGCCACCGTCGACCCGCATCAGCACGCCGTTCTTGTCGCCCGCGCCGGTCGTGGTCGTCCCGGCGATCAAGGCGCTGCCGTCGCCGAGCGCCCACACGCCGTTGCCGGAGACGCCCGGCAGGGCCTTGGCGCCGTCGATCTTCTTGGTCCACTGGACCGCGCCGCCGCCGTCGGTGCGGATCAGCCAGATGGCGTGACCGGTCTGGCTGTTCCCCGACTTCGACCAGGTCTGACCGGTGGCCAGCAGGCTCCCGTCGGCAAACGCCGCGACGCCGCTCAGACTGCCGTAGCCCATTGGCCCCGTGTACGTCTTGACGAAGAAGCGATCGTGCCCTGCCCCGCTGCACTTGCCACTGACGCACCCTGAGCCGACGGTGCACGGGTCGCCGTCGTCGCACGCTGTGCCCTTGGGCGCCTGGTTGAGGATGCACTTGTAGTTCTTCGCGTCGAGCGGCAGACAGACCGCCTGCTCGCAGATCTTGGTCGGCAGGTCGCAGACGATCGGGGTGCCCATCGTACAAGTCCCCCAGGCGCAGGCGTCGTTGATGGTGCAACCGTTCTGGTCCGCGTCGCAGACCTTGCCGTTGAGCGAGCCGGCATCGTGGACGCACTTGCCGGTCACTGGATTGCAGACGTCGGACGTACAGCTGTTGCCGTCGTCGCATTCGGTCCAGACGTGCGCGCAGCCCGTATTCGGCGAACACGTGTCGTTGCTGCATGCGTCGCCGTCGTCGCAGTCGGCCTGGACGCCGACGCAGACGCCGGCCTTGCATGCGTCTGCGCTGCTGCACAGGGTGCCGTCGTCGCAAGGCTTGCTGTCGGGCACCGGGCCCTTCTTGCAGTCGCCGGTGATGGCGTCGCAGGTGTCCGTCAGGCAAGGCTGTCCCCAGTCCTTGTTGCAGACAACGACGGTCGCGGGGTTGACCTTGCAGGACGGCTCGGCGCCGGTTTTGTCGCAGAAGAGGGTGCCGTTGCAGACGTTGCCGTCCTCCTCGTCGGCGCAGTCGGCGTCGTCCCAGCAGGTGCAGGTGAAGGTGCCGGGCAGGCAGACGCCGCCGTCACAGGTGTCGCCGTTGGTGCAGTCGTTGCCGTCGTCGCAGAGCTCATCCTGGTGGATCGGCATCAGCTTGCAGACGCCTTGGAGCGGGTCGCAGAGGTTCTGCCGGCAGAAGGTGTCCGCCACGGTCTTGCAGACGACCACGGTGGCGGGGTTGAGCTCGCACTTCGAGGTCTGGTCGTCGCAGTACATCGTGCCGTTGCAAAGATCGCCGTCGTCGTGGTCAACGCAGTCGGCGTCCCCCTTGCAAACGCAGACGTCGTCTCCTGAAACACAGCCCCCCGCAGAGCAGGCGTCGCCGGCGGTACAAGGGTCACCGTCGCTGCACGGGAGCTTCTGTTCCTCGGGGGCGCCAGCGGGCTTGATCTCGGTGCGGCAGGGCGCGCCGCCCTCGCCCGGACCGTCGCAGAGGGTCAGGACCAGCCCGACCGGGGCGATGGTGCAGGTGCCCTCCTTGGGCAGGCAGGCGGCCTTCATGCAGTCGGTGTCGTCGACGGACGGACAGACGAGCACAGAGCCGTCGTTCTTCTCGCAGTGCTGGCTCTGCAGGTTGCAGAACTGCCCACCGTTGCAGAGGTTGCCGTCGTCGAACTTGGCGCAGTCGGCGTCCCCGTCGCACAGGCAGGTGTCGGTGCCGCCAGCGCAGACACCCTGCTTACAGATCTCGCCTTCGCTGCACGCGTCGCCGTCGTCGCAAGCCACGGGCGCCGAGGCGTCGCCGGGTCCGAGCGTCAGCCAGGCGCAGACCTCGTCGTCGCCGGCGCCCTGACACACCTGCTTGGCGTTCTCGACCGGGACCGGTTGGCACAGGCCCGTCTTGGCCTGGCAGACGTTCTTGACGCAGGTCGTGTCGCCGCCGGTCGGGCACGAGACGACGCTCGCTGGATTCGCCACGCACGCCCCCGTGCCCAGGTCGCAGTAGAAGGTGCCGTTGCAGAGGTTGCCGTCCTCCTGGGCGTCGCAGTCCTTGTCTGACGCGCATGTGCAGACATTGGCCGCACCGGCGAGGCACGCCCCGTCGAGGCAGTGGTCACCGGCGGTACAGGCGTCGTCGTCGTCGCAGACGGTGGCGCTGACGGTGGCGGCGAGGCCACACGCGCCCGTCTTCTGGTCGCAGACGCCGACGGCGCAGGGGTTTCCCGGGGAGCCGGGGCAGTCGACGACCGAGCCGGGGTTGAGCGCGCAGGTGTGGGGGAAGGCGGCCTTGTCGCAGTAGAGCACGCCGTTGCAGGCGTCTCCGTCATCGAGGGCGGCACAGTCGGCCGTGCTGTGGCATGCGCAGATGTCCTTGCCGCCCGCGCAGCCGCCCGCAGCGCAGGCCATGTTGACGACGCAAGGGTCATCGCCGACGCAGGCGAGGCCATCGTCGCGGTCGATGGTCTCGCAGGCGCCGCTGCCGGGATTGCACCAGGCTTGCTTGCAGGGGCCTGCTTGCGGCGACGGGCAGGCGACGACGCTGAGCGTGTCGATGGCGCAGTGCGGCGTCGCGGTCGACGCATCGCAGCGCATCGTGCCGTTGCAGAGGTTGCCGTCATCCCACGCGTCACAGTCGGCGTCGGTCGCGCAGGCGCACAGGGGGATCGTCGCGCACTCTCCGGCCAGGCAAACGGGGGCAAAGCAAGGGTCGCCGGTCGGCGCGCAGTCGGCGGCGACAGAGCACTCGGGAGCGACGACGTCCGGGGCCGTGGCGGTATCCAGGGCCGAGGCGGCGTCCGGAGCCGCGTCCGGGACCGCGTCGGGGGCCGTATCCGCGGCCGTGTCCAGGGCTGTGTCCGGGGCTGTGTCCGTGCCCGCGCCGTCGAGCGCGGCGACTGCCACGTCCTCGCTGCCGGCCGGGTCGACGGAGCCGTCGCACGCCGGCACACAGGCGACGACGACGAACGCCGAGGCGAGCGAGCGGAACCTCCGCAGGCCAAGGACCAAGAGAAGGTGGCGGACTTCGAGCATGGCAGCACTGCACGCGCCGTCGGGCCTATCCCCCGGCAATCCCGGCGCGTTCGTTGCTCTCTCTCCCCGTCAGGCCACCTACGCTAGCAGGGCGGCTACAGCAGCACAACGGTGCGCCCAACCGGCGATCCACCACCCAGCGAGGTGCCGGCCACCGTGCCTCGCAGACCTGGGTTGTCCACCGTGAACCACGCACGTGCAAACGACCGAGGTCCAGCTGGGAGGATGGTGCGCGCATCTCGTGAAGGACGACGGGGGCATCGAATCCACCAAGGCGGAGATGACTCAAATTCGCAATGTTCTTAGGCCACTTGACCCGATCATTCTCGACCTGATTGCCGGCCTGTGGCATTTGCAGAGCGTCCGGTCCAGTTGGCGGCCGGCCGCACCCGCCCCTATCAGGAGAGACGAACATGGCAGATTCCAAATTGGCGACCGGCCGCGGGCCGCTCATCGGCTACTGGGTACTGACTGGCCTGATCGTCCTCAGCCAGGGCGCGTCGGGGATCGGCGACCTGATGGGTGCCGAGGGGCTCGTGAAGGGCATCACCGACTTGGGCTACCCCGCGTATATCCTCTGGATTCTTGGCCCTTGGAAGGTGCTGGGCGCCATCGCTCTGGCTGTGCCGGGCAAGGCGCGGCTGAAGGAGTGGGCCTACGCCGGCTTCTTCTTCGACTTCACCGGCGCCTTCGCCTCGCACCTGTTGCACGGCGACGGAGCTGACATGGTCGTTCCCGCGCTGGTGCTGACGGCCGTGCTGGTCGGCTCGTACAAGCTGCGACCCGCCGGCCGCAGGCTGCCCTGAGGCGTGTGGTCGCGAGCTGGGCCAAGGCGACGGCGGTGCGATCTCCGGTCAGCTGCGCGGCGACGAGCGGCCCGACGGAGCAGATGGCATCGGCGCCGCAGGTGTCCCTGGGTCAGGGGTAGCCGTCGGCGTCGCCCCGCCGGATGCGACTACCTGGGCGACGATGTCGCGACCGTGGCGGTCCTGGACCAGCTGGTCGAGCATGGACACCTGCTGACCGTTCCCGTGACCTCGCAGAGCACCTTTCGCCCCAGTGTCTTGCCCTTCACTGTGAGCCGGTGTTACGCACACGCAGCAGCGAGCGCCTTCGCTGCAACAATTACGCGAGGTGGTGATGAAGTCTCTGACAGCCATTGCAGCGAGTCTCGAGGCGAGACTTGTTGAGCTGAACGAACATGCGGTCGCTATCGACGAGAGCCTGGATCAACCCGGTGATGACGACTGGGCAGAGAGCGCCACCGAGTCCGAGCACGACGAGGTCCTTGAAGGTCTGGGCGAGCTCGCCGTAGCGGAGATCCGGCAGATCCGGCTGGCATTGGCGCGCATCGAGGCCGGAAGCTACGGCACATGCGAAGACTGCGGCGAGGCCATCGCGCCGCGGCGGCTGGAGGCTGTGCCGTGCGCCGAAATGTGCGTGGCATGTGCGGAAAGCGCCGACGACTGACACGACCTTCGGCCGAGCCCGACCCGACCGATCCCGGTCACGGTCACGGACCACGCCCGGCGACCGGCATCATATCGAACACCAGCCGCTCGTCGCCGCAGCGTAGCTCGCGGCGGTCGATTTCAGCTGTCTAGCCCGGAGGCGGCGAGGAGCGAACCCCGGCCGACACCAGTCGATGCCGGTCGATGCCAGGCGAGGCGAGACGAGGCGAAGGAGTGGCTGTGGAACGTCACCGCGCCCGATGGCGACGGCGACGGCATGAATGGCCGGGACGGCCGTTCAGGAGCTCAGCCAGGCGCGCGCGCAGGCTGTCGTTATCTATTTGACCGCGCAGGACGTCGCAGCATCCCGGCTCGCCGCGCTGGGCCTGGGCGAAACCGCACCGCCGTGCGGCGAGTTTGAGGCCCTGGCCAAGGTGAAGGGCAGGCGCGGCGCCAAGGCACTTCAGGACTGCCGCAAGCTCAATCGGCGCGTGCAGTTCCGCATCACGTCGGTGAACGGCACCCCGGTGGCGGCGTCAGACTCGGTGACGGTGGAGGAGAAGAAGGCGGTGCCGTAGGCTTCGAGGCGGCGTGCGGGCCGCGCCTCATTCGCGGATCTCGTCGACGCGCTTCATTTGAACGACCGGTGTCGCCGAAGTGGAACGACCGGTGCTGCCGAAGCAGTACCTTTTGTCGCGCTGTTCCCGGGACCACGAGCCGAGCTCGGCGTGACAACCTGGCTTGAGCGACTTGCCGACCGATCCGTCGGTGCCTGCTAGCGCGGAAGACCGGGATGAGCGCAGACGACGCAGATGAACGCAGAGGACGGAGATGAGCGGACGGTCAGCCATGCCCCCACATCGCGCCCACAGGGCCCCGCGGCGCCGTGCGCGGACCATCTGGCTCACCCTGGCTGTGCTGGCCGGCGCCGCCGCGCAATGGCCGGGCGAAGGCGCGGTGGTCGCACAGGAGGCTCCGCCACCAGCGCCACCAGCCCGTGAGCCGGCCGCGGCCGACGGCCTCAGCGGGGACGGCGCAGCCAACGAGGCCCAACCAGCTTCGGCGCCCCGCACCCGACAACCTCTGGTCCCCAGCGACAGTCCACCCACCTACGACACGCCCCGACCCGGCGGGGCGGGCTGGCGCGCGGCACCGGTGGCGGGCCTGAGCGGGTCCGATCCAATCGTGCGCGCGCTGGCGATGGAGTCGGCCGGTCTGCTGGCAGAGGCGCAGAAGAGCTGGCGTGCGGCAAGCCGCGCCGGTCTGGGCGAGATCGGCGTCGGCGCGGGCCGA
>CALGHC010000833.1 GCA_937915965.1 uncultured Myxococcales bacterium | reverse complement strand
TCATCGGGTCGCCGCCCGCGGGCCGCGAAAGGCGGGCTGTCACAGACTCCAGGGATCGCGCCAGCAAAGAGGCGGTCGATGGACGAGCGGCGGCGCCGGACGGCGTGGCGCTCGGGACAGCCGCGGGCTCGCCAGGCGCGCCCTGCAGGCGCGCAAGGTGCCGGGCAGCGAAACGGGTTGCGCTGGCGAGGGCCGGCGTCGCTGCGGAGAGCGGGCGCTGGTCGGCACGGGAGGCTGCGGCCCGGTCGAGGCTTGCCGCATCGGCGAAGAGCGGCGCGCCAGCGACCGAAGGCGTCGCGATCGAGCGCGAAGCGATGAGCCCGCCGGTCGTACCAGGAGCGGACGCTGCGCGTTCAGCTGCGGCGCTTGCCTCAGCCGACCGGGGTCGCGAAGCCTCGGCGCGGGCCACGGCCTGCCAGCTGCGCTCCGCCTGAGCCGCTCGACCAAGCTGCTCGCGGATCGCGACCGGCAGGGCGGCTACGGCCGGTTCTTCGTGCGTTGGAGTGGCAATGGCTTGCTGCGTGCGGGCCGCAGCCTGCGCAATGACAGAGTCGCCATCGGCCGGGGGCGTGAGCATCGCCATGTCTGCGGTCTCGGTAGCGAGTCGCAGCGCCCGCGTCGGCATGCCCTGCCAGCGGCTCTCCAACGTCATCAACGTCGGGTTCGCAGCTGCAAGTCGGCTCTCGTGAGCCTGCGCGCGGGTGGCTGGCGCAGACCAGCCGTCGCTCCCGCCCAGCGCCCGAAGAATCAGCCTCGGCAGGGAGGACGCGGCGAGCCCGTCAACGGGGCCTTCAGACCCCAGCGAAATGCCGATGGAGGACCCCGAGTCCCCAGCGAAAGCAGCAGAGGCGGTCACCAAGTCGGTGCCGCGGTCGAGGTCGGCCAGAGGCAGCGGCGTGGTGCGCGCGGTGCGGCCGAGCTTGCGGATCACACGCCGGATTTCGCGAGTCGGGGCCGCGCGGGTCGGTGCGGGCCGGGCCGCCGCGCGACGGCGCGCTTGCGGGCGCCGTGCGTCGCCGAAGGGGGCCTGCGCGATCTCCTCTTCCTCAAGGACGAGCTGAATAATCTCAGCCAACTCTCCAAGGCTCATCGACCGCGTCGCCGGACTGAGCATGCGCGACATCGAAGTCTCAAGAGCAACGTAGCGAGCGATATCCCAGGCCGGCGCGCCGAAGTCACCGTTCGCGGAGGCCAGACCTGGCAAGGAAGCGATCAGCGCATCGGTTCGGCCAAAATCGGGCTGTGCGGACGCCGCCTGTCCGGCGAAGCTGTGCTCGCCGATCCAGCGCGCGGCGACCTGCCCGTACAGCTCGTTTGCGTCTGTCTGCTGGTTGTCCGCTTGCATGTCAGCCACCGCGTACCTCTTCTGGTGGTCTCATCAGCCGCCCGCCCATGCGGTGTCGACTCGAATCTACGCGACCTTCGTGCGCCCCGTGTGCGCCCTGTGTGCGCCCTGTGTGCGCCCTGTGTGCGCCCTGTGTGCGCCCTTTCCTCGCCCCGTGCGCGGCCTGCCGGCTCGCGCTTGCTCAGCCCTTCGCTGCGACCGTCAGCCGATGCTCTTAAACTCAAAGTAGTCGTAAGCCATGCGGATCTGCTCGAAAGCGATCTGCCCCGAGCCGGCGTTCAGGCTCGGACCGCTGTACTCGGTGATGAACGCGTTGAAGACGCGGTACTCGCCGATCGGCTGATACTTCCGATTCAGCACTGAGATCGTCATGTTGACGCGTTGAGCGCCGACCGCCGAGAGAACAGTCGCTCCCGCCAACGACGCCTTTATCATGTCGAAGAACTCGCCGTTCGAGGCGTACCAGCCGCGCTTGAACGTCAACGGCTCGAACTTGCCCGGGCCACGCATGTGGTAGCCGTGCTCGTTGTTGCCTCCCGAGCGGATCGGGATGGCCTCGGCCTTCCAACTCAACCCAGAGACTTCGTTGAACATCGCGTACGTGACGCTGTTGATGACGACCTTGAAGGCGTAGCCCACGTCGGGGTCACCAGCGCGCGACGAGCTACCGCTCTTGCCCTTCTTCTTGCCAAGGGCGGCGGCGACAGCATCGGAGGCACCCTTGGGGGCGCTCGCCGCGCTAGCGGACTGCCCCGCCTTCGCGCCGCTGCTCTTCTTCGTGGCCTTCTCGGCCATGGCAGCGGGGGCGAGGTCGGAGGGCTCCGCCGCCGGCGGAGCGACGGCCCCCGGGACCGCGGCTGGCAGGAACTGCAGCGTTCCGGTCGCGCGAGCGGGCTCGGCAGACACCATGCGAGCCGCCTTGTCACTGCGAGTAGCCTTCTTTCGGGTCGCTGTAGCCATCTCGTCTCCTCCGTCGTCATTCCGGTGCGCACGTCATTCCGGTGCGCGGGTCACCCTTGAGAGGTCTCGCGCGCTACGTACCGTCCTCGCGGGCGAGGACATCGACCTGTTGCGTGATCCGCACTCCGATGAACTCAGCGGGGCGGAAGGGCGCCAGCCACAGCTCGATGTTCAGGTTGCCCCGATCGACGCTCTTGGCTGGGTTCGTGTCCTCGTCACAGCGAACGACGTAGGCGTCGTCGGCCGCCTGGCCGCGCAGGTAGCCTTCCCGCCAGAGCTGATCGAGGAAGTAGGTCACGTCCCTATCCACTGTTGACCACAGGTCGTGGTTGTTCGTTTCGAAGATCACCCACTGCAAACCGACGTTCAAAGCCCTGGTGATCGCTGCGATCGTTCGTCTCACGTTGACGAAGCGGACCTCCTGGCGGCCGCTCGCTGTCCTGGCACCCCACACGCGGATTCCCCGCTGGGCGAAGATCTGACTGCAGTTGACTCCCTCTGCGTTCAGCATCGCTATGTCTTGCTGTTGCAAGAACAGTTCCAAGTCGACCACGCCCTTGAGTGATTCGTTCGCTGGAGATCGATAGACGCCTTCGGCGTGGTCGCAGCGGGCGTAGATGCCGGCGATGTGCCCGGATGGAGGGATCGCCTTTCCATTCGGGCTGTTGCTTGGCACAACATAGGGATAGTAGAAGGCCGCATACGACGTATCGAAGAGGCGCCGCCACTGCATCGCGCCGCGCGGATCCGTGGCAGGCGGCATGTCGAGCACGGCGAAGCGGTTCTTCGCGTCCTCGCACTGGGCCACGATCGCGTGTTGGACGATCTCGACGTCCTTGACCGACTTAAAGCCGCCCGATCGCTCCAGGCACCACATGAGATCGGGGGCAAGCAGAAGGTCGATCTCTTCGAGCTCAGCGATGCCGGCGAGGCCGTAGCGGTTGCCCGGCCCGAGGTCCGCGCCGATGAAATCCTCGGCGGCCACCGTGTAGAGGCCGTCAGTCCCGCCTTCGAGCTGCTGCACAGAGACGTCGACCGGGAAGTTCTCGGGGTGGTCTGAAGGGGCGTCGAGGTTGGTCACCTCGATGAGCTTCGAGCGGCCGTTGATGACGCGCTCCGCGAAGCCCGGCGACTGCCGCGCCAGGTTCAAGCCTCGGAATACCTCACGCTCGCTGTGGGTCTCAACGACCAGATCGAAGCCGACGGGCTCAATCATGGTCGGCGCCATCGACTTGAACTCTTCGCCGAGGGGCTCCGTGATCGCCCAGGTCAGGGTGCGGCCCTCGACCTCGACCAGCACGCGATAGGCCGACTTGTCGTCGTCATAGATGCGCACCAGCGAGCCGCGACCGAAGCCGTAGGTGCTCTTGACCATGACGTTGGTGTCGCCCACCCGGGCGTCGACGGTGATGAACGTCTGCACCTTGGGCTCGGGG
>CALGHC010000832.1 GCA_937915965.1 uncultured Myxococcales bacterium | reverse complement strand
TTGGCCACCGGTATGGGGGCCGAGCGGCTGTTGGTCGGCTGGCCCGCGCCCGCTGGCGGCGACCCCGCCCACGCCGCGCTCACCGTGCTCGCCGAGGTGCTGGCCGGCTCTGATCACGGGCGGCTGGCCCGGGCGTTGCGTTTTGACCGGCCCATCGCTGGCCAGATCGATGTCGACGTCGCCCTCCTCGCCGGGCCAGCCGTTTTTGAGATCCGCGTAGAGTTGCTTCCGGGCGTCGGCGCCGAGCAGGCCCTGAGCGCGTTGGACTCCGTGCTCGCTGACCTTGCCAGCCATCCCGTCGTGTCCGCCGAGCTGGCTGCGGCTCGCAATCGGCTGCGCATGGCACGCTACGGTGCCTTGCGAACCGCGGACGGTCGGGCGGAGGCTTTGGGCACCTTTGTCGCGGTCTTCGATGAGCCCGCAGCGCGGACGCGTTGGTGGCAAGCGCTCGACGCCGTCGACGCAGAGGCGATCGGCCGCGCCGCCGCGCAGTGGCTTCAGTCTAGCCGCCGGGTGGTCGTGATCGGTCGGACCGAACGCGACGAGACGCTGCGGGCCGAGAGCCGCAGCGCGCCGCAGGAGGTCCGAAGATGACGGCGACGGCATCCTCGCCGATCGTTCGGGCTGCGGCCGTCGTCGTCACGCTGGCCGTGGCCGGGCTGGCTGCCGTCGTGTTCGGCTGCAATCCTGCCCATGCCGCACCAAGGAGAAAGGTCTTGCCCCAGCTCATCGTCGTCGAGCGATCTTGGCCGCCGATCGTCAGCGTGGTCGCGGTTCTGGAGCCCGGCAGCGATTCCGACCCCGAAGGCCGGGAGGGTCTGACGTCTGTTTGCTGGCAAGCGGCTCTCGCTGGCGCTGGCGGTCGCGACCGCGCCGCCTTTGCGGCCGCCCTTGACGCGCTTGGCGCTCGGATTGACATCGATGTCGGCAAGGCCGCGACTTTCCTGGTTGGCGAGGTGCTGGCCGACCAACTCGACGCCTTCCTGCCGCTATTCGCCGACGCCTTGTTGCGCCCGCGTTTTGACCCGGGCGAGGTCGATCGCATCCGTCGCGAACAGGTCGCCGCACTGCAGGAGCGCCTCGACGATGACGAGGCGCTCGCCGACGACGCAGCCGTGCGCTATCTGTTCCGGAATCTTCGCGGTGGCCGACCAACGGACGGTACGGCTGCCAGCCTCGCCCGTATTGGCGTTGACGACGTGCGCCGCCACCACGCCGGCATGATACGTCGCGGGCGCACCCGGTTGGGCTTTGCTGGCGCGGTTGACCACGTCCGCGCCGAGGCACTCGCAGCTCGCTGGCTGGCCGGGCTGCCCGCCGGCCACGGCTACCGGCGCCAGCGTGCCAAGCCGCCGCTGCTGGCGGGGCGACGTCTGCTCGTGCTCAATCGCGCCGACCGCAAGCAGGCGCAGATCGTCGTGGCGCTGCCCATGCCGGGCGCCACGAGTCGCCACGCGGTCGCCTTGCAGCTCGTGCGAACCGTGCTGGGGGGGACATTTACCTCGCGCCTGGTGCACCAGGTTCGTGAGTTGCGGGGCTGGTCGTACTCGGCGGACGCGGAGCTCGTCGTTGGTTCCGACCAGGGCGCGATGTTGTTGCGCTGGGCACCTGGCAACGGCGACGTTCATGAGTCCCTCCAGCTCGTGGTCGGCCTGGTCGAAGACCTCGGCCGGCTGGGGATCACGGATGCAGAGCTTGGGTTCGCGCGCGACCACCTCGTCGCAGCCCACGCGCACGCCCTCGAGACCGCCGAAGGCGAGCTCGTCGAGCGGCTCCACGCCCTTGTCTTGGGCTTGCCTGAGGACCACGTCGCCCAGTTCCCCGCTCATCTCGCCGCAGTTGGTCAAGCGGACATCCGTCGTGCCCTTTCGGCGGCTCTCGATAGCGGGCGCATGGCCGCCGTCGTTGTTGGAAATGGCCGCGCCTTCTATGACCATCTATCTCGGCCGACCGCCGCGTTCGAGGTCGAGGTAGTCGCCGCCCACCTGGCGCCCGAGACAACCCGTGGAGCCGAGCGCAAGCCAGGGCAGCGCCCAGTCGAGCAGGTCCCCACCGCGCCGCCACGTTGGCAGGACATGGAGGACGAGCTGATCGGTCCCGGGTTCGACGACGGCGGCGAACAGGAAGAGCCCGACGCAGCGGCTCTGCCCGGAGCTGCGACAGCCCAGGACGAGCCTGAGGACGACGACGTCGACGTCGACGACGACGTCGACGTCGATGAGGACGTCGCACCCTGAGGCGTTGGCGGCGCTTCCATGTTGTCAGCCCCAGGACGCCCCGGTAGACTCACTGGCCCTTAAGCCACGCGTTTGCGCCTGCCCGAGAAGTCACGCGTTTCCGCTTGCCCGAGCCGGCCGCGTCGAATCGACGCAACGGATGAACCGTAATGAAGGCCGGGCTCAGCGCGACGCACCCCCGCAATCTCGCCGTCGGCGCCGCCGACCCAGCCCAAGGAAACGAGCGGATGACCACCATGGAGCAGGGTTTCTGTCGCGGCTTTCTGGTCACGGCCCTCTTTGGCGCCACCGTGCTGGCGTCGCCCACCGTCGAGGGCATGAGCGGCATGGCGATGAGATCGCTGTGCGCCGAGGCGCCCGCGGGCAACGGTGATAAGGCCGTCGCGGCAGCCGAACGCCGCGCTGGCGAGGCGGCCTTCGCGCAGCGCAAGGACTGGGGTCAGGCTGCGGCGGCCATCGATCACTTCGAGAAGAGCCTGGCCGCTGATGCCGACCAGCCTGATGTTCGGCTGCTGGTGTCGCGCGCCTACTACCTCTTTGCTGACGGCAAGTACCGATTCGACGAGGAGGACGACAAGCAACTCGACGCCTTCAAGAAGGGTGCTCTGCACGCGGCGCGGGCGGTCCGCGGTCTCAACCCCGCGTTCGTCCGCAAGGTCTGCGGCAACGCGCCTGCGGACGAGGCCGTCGCTGCCCTCGACCGGCGAACCGTGCCCGCGGCGTACTGGTTCATGACTCATCTCGGCAAGTACGGTCTGGCGAAGGATCTGCTCGAGGTGCTCGCCAACAAGGACATGATCTTCGCCGTGATGGCCACCTCGAAGCGCCTTGCGCCCGGCTACTTCCACTACGCGCCGGATCGCTATCTTGGCGCGTACTACACCAAGGTGCCCTTCCCCAAGGGAGATATGCCAAAGGCTTTCGAGCAGTTCCGGCTGTCGATGCGCGGCGCTCCGGGATATCTGGCGACCTACAATCTTGCCGCCGAGCTCTACGCGACTCGGGCCAGCCGCAAGATCGACCGGCGGGCCAGCCGCTGTGTCGTGGGTGCGCCTCTGGTCGACGCTGACAGTGCGGTGGCTGCCCACCCTTGCCGTCTGCTCTTCCAGAAGTTGCTCGAACACGTGCTACAGGCGTCGGCCGATCAGCTGCCCGATCTCGAAGCCGAGCAGCTCATCGAGAAGGAAAAGGCCAAGCGCTTGCTTGAGGACATTGATACGTACTTTCCGCCGGACTGAACGCGAGCGGCGGTTTGCCCCGATGGCGCCGCGATTCACCACATGGGCCCGCCATCACGCAGGTGGGCCGAGAGAGACCACCGACATGAGCCAGCCCCGCCCCAACAGCACCGAATTGACCCATTCCGGCCGCCGCGCGGCACGCTTGGTTGTCGCCTCCCTGGTCGCGGTCAGCGTGGCCATCGCTGCGCCGGCCGACGCCGATCCCGTGGCCGTCAAGGTGGCCCCGGTGAACATCAAGATCGCGACGATCGCGCCGCCAGCGACGCCGTGGGCCAGCCTCGTGCAGCGCATCAAGAAGACCTTCAAGAAGGACCTTGGCGACGCGGTCAAGGTCCGGACCTATCTGGGCGGCGCCCTGGGCGGCGAGAAGGACCTGGTGCAGCGCTGCTTGTCGGGTGGTTTGGGAATGATCGGCGTCACCACGGGCGCGCTGGCCACCGTGGTCCCCGAGCTCAACGTGCTTGAGCTGCCCTACCTGTGGACCGACGAGGCCCAGGTCGACAAGGCCCTGGCCGGTCCGCTCGGAGAGGCGCTCAAGAAGGCGCTTGAGGCAAAGGGCTTCGTCCTGTTCGCATGGTCCGAGAATGGTTTTCGACACTTCGCGACCAAGGACCGCTTCGTCCACAAGCCCGATCAACTCAAGGGTCTGCGCATGCGGGCTCAACCCAGCTACGTGCACACATCGATGTATCGGGCCTTTGGCGCCGCTGCCAACCCGATGCCCGCTCCCGAGGTGCCAGGCGCGTTGTCGTCGGGCGTCGTCGATGGCTACGACAACTCGCTGCTCTATGCGTACGCGACTCAGTGGTTCGGCTCGATCAAGTACCTCACCCTGTCGGGACACATCTACCAGCCGGCCGCCGTTGTCTGGTGCAAGCGCGTGTACGACAAGCTGCCGATCCCGGTGCGTGATCAGGCGATGAGCCATTCCGCCAAGATGGAGGCCGCCGGCAGGGCCATGGTCCGCGCCGGCAACCGGGCTGCCCTGCAGAAGCACAAGGACGCGGGGGTGCAGGTGGAAGACCAGAAGAACCGTGGCCAGTTCAAGGCGTTGGCCCTGCCCGTCTGGGCAGAGTTCGCCAGCAAGACTCCGGGCGGCAAGAATCTGCTCGATCAGGCCAAGACAGCGGCCCGCTAGGATCACCGGCTGATTGGCCGCTTGTGCATGCGCTGGCGAGCGGGTTCTCGGGCGCGGTCGCCGGCCGACTGCTGGGCGCAGCGGGCCGAGCGCGCGACGGCAGGGGAGGCAGCAGTGGCCGCATTGCCGAACGATAGCCAGGCGCCAGCGCGCTACGACGACGCGTTCGAGCGCGTCGACGCGCGCATCTTTCGTCTCGAAGTGGGCGTGATCAGCTTCGCCATGTTGGCGATGTCACTAACGTATTTTCTCAAGATTGTGTTCGAGGCGGTGATCGCCCAACGCAACTTTGTGGATACCTTCTTGTTGCGCTGGGTGCATCACGGCGACGGGCCCGCCCCGGCCGAGCTGGTCGACTCCGTCCACGGCCTGTGGACCCCACTGTTGGTCGGAACCGGCATCGTGGTGATGAGCTTCGCCGCGGCGCGCACGATCCAGGCGCGCAAGGCCCAGCAGGCTCGCGGTGGCGGCGACGTTCCGACGGCCGGCGTGCCCCCCGGCAACCAGGACGATGACCTCGCGCCCCTACCCTGGACCTTGGCCGTCGCCGGCGGGGCCCTCGGCATCGCGACGTCGCTGGTCGCCTTCGGCTGGCTCGTCACGGTTGTTCCTGCGCGGACTGCGTGCCTGCTCCTCTACATCGGTGGCTTGCTGATCTTCGCGCGGCGGGCGCGTCGCCGCGGCGAGCTGGTCGCCTGGCTGCTCACCTGGGCGGCGCTGTCGCTGCCCGTCGGCGTGCTGATCTGGCGGATCCCCGACCAATACGCGTGGGTCAACGATCTCGCCAAGATCTTGATCATGTACGTCGGCTTCATCGGCGCATCGATGGCGTCGCGCGAGCACCGTCACGTCGCCCTGAATTTCGGCCGGCGACTGTGGCCGAAGCGGGCCGCGCACGGGATCGAGGCCCTGTCGCTCGTTGTGTGCCTCGCGTTCGTGATTCTGCTCGCTGCCCTCGCTGGTGACCTGCTTCTTCTCAGGCTTCAGAGCGACTCGCGGCTGTCGATTCTGCCGTTGCCCGAGTACCACATCGTGTTGCCGGTGGTGATCTGCTTCGTTCTCATGGCGATCCGCTTGACCGCCGACCTGGTCCGTCTCTTGCGCGGCGCGACGCCGGTGGAGGGACGGGCATGAGCGCACTCATCACTACCCTCACCCTGATCCTGCTCGATCTGCCGCTCTTCGTGATCCTCGGCGGCCTGACCATGGCGCTGTTTTGGATCCGCCCGCACCCAGGGAGCGAGGCGTTCCTCGAGAGCTGGGTCGACTTCGCCAACAACTTCAACATGCTTGAGAGGGCCGTCGGCCTCGCCCAGCAGCCCACACTGGTCGCGATCCCCTTCTTCACCCTGGCGGGGATCGTGATGAGCCGGGGTTCGATCGCCCGGCGCTTGATCGAGCTCGCTGACGCGGCCTTTGGTTGGCTCCCAGGCGGCATGGCGATCTCGACGGTCGCCGCTTGTGCGCTGTTCGCCGCCATCTCGGGCTCGTCGCCGGTGACGGTGATCACCATCGGCTCGGTGATGTTCCCGGCGCTGCTGTTGCGGAGGTACCCCGAGCGCTTCTCGCTGGGCCTGGTTACGTCGGCAGGCTCCTTGGGCATCATCATCCCGCCCTCGATCCCGATGATCGTCTTTGCGATCTTCGCCACTCAGGCCGGAGCGCCGGTCAAGGTCGAGGAGCTCTTCATCGCGGGCTTCCTGCCCGGACTGCTGATCGCTGGCGCGCTGATCCTCTACTGCGTCGTCGTCGGCTGGCATTTCGAGCGCGATCGCTTCGACCTGCGTCGGATCGTTCGCGCGTTCTCGAACTCTGCCTGGTCGCTGGTCGTGCCGGTGGTCATCCTGGGTGGCATCTATCTGGGCGTCTTTGACACGACCGCCGCGGCGGGCATCGCGGTCATCCTCGCGCTCGGCATTGAGATCTTCATTCATCGTTCGCTGACCTTCGATGATCTGCCATCGGTGATGGCCGAGTGTGGCGTGTTGATGGGCTCGGTGCTGGTGATCATCGGCGTCGCGCTCGGCATGAGCGAGTACCTGACGATTCACAAGATCCCCGAAGAGATCGTCACCTGGCTGCGCGCCCACGATCTCAGCCCGGTCAGCTTCATCATTCTCCTCGATGTCATTCTCTTGGTGATCGGCTGCCTGATGGACATCATCTCGGCGATCATCTTGTTCGTTCCGCTCTTTGTGCCGATCGCGCTGGCGTTGGGCTTCGACCCGATCCACATCGGCTTGATCTTCATCGTCAACCTCGAGATCGGCTATCTCACCCCGCCCATCGGTCTGAACCTCTTCGTCGCGGCAGGCCTCTTCAACAAGACCTTCGGCTATACCTTGCGGGCTACGACCCCGTTCGTGCTGGTGATCTTCGTTTGCCTCGGGCTGATCACCGCGGTGCCGGCGATCCCGCTTTGGCTGGTGAACGTCACCCGGCCCGCCTCCGAGCGGGTCGACATGAACTTCCCCAGCGGTGACAACCAGATGGCCGCTCGCACTGGCGGCGGCGACATCGGCGACGACGATCAGGGCACCGCGGTCGACGTGCTCAGCCTCACCGGGGCCGCGACGGCGACCGACCCGTCGGACGCCAACAAGGGTCGTTCGATGGCGCGGATCATGGACGAGGCGCGCGACACCGGCGTGATCGGCGACGAGGTCGGCGGCGAGTACTTCACGCCGGTGGCGGCCCTGCTGCGGATCGACACCGGCGACGGCCGCGCCCGCATCGATCTCGTCGACTTGCCTCTGTGCGTCGCGACCAGCGAGGACGGTGCCGTGCCGCAGGCCGACGACGATATCCTCGTCCTGCGGGTCGAGCTGCCAGCCGACGCACCCGTTGGGGACTACAAGGTGCCGGGCCAGGCAAGCGTCGTCTTTGGCACCGTCGTCGGTGGGCGCCTCAAGGTCACTGCCCGGGCCACCGCCGGCGTCGTCGCCATCGCTGCTCCCGCCACCGATCCTGACGGCCTGTTTGGCGTCTTCTCGGTCGAGCTCGCCGGAGCCACCGTGGGCGGCAAGTTTCTGCCCCAGTCCTGCGCCGAGGGTGAGGTGGCGGCCACGGTCGAGTTGCATCCCGCCGATTCACCCGTTTCACCGTAGCGCCGCCACGTCGTCTGATCAGGAGCTGCCATGCGTTCTGCCGCCCTCTTTGCCGGTCGATTCCGCCGCAGCGCGTTGATCGTCGCCGCCCTGTGCTGCCTGCCCATCGGGGGATGCGACACGGGCTCCGACGGTGGCGACGCCGCTGGCGGTGCCACACCCGACGGCGTCTCGGTCGCTGACACTGGCATCGACATCAGCTTCGGCGCCGATCAAGATGGCTCCACGGCCGAGATTGTCGCTGACGTGGCGCAGGACATCGGCGTGGCTGACGACTCTACTGACGCTGAGGACAGCACCGACGACGACACCGGCAACGTCTTTGGTCTGTGCAACTTCGACGATCCGCAAGCGGGGAACTGCGGCTGGCCGTGCGCCAACGACTCGGAGTGCGTGAGCGGGTTTTGTGTAGCGACCCCGGCCGACAACCTCTGCACAGCGACCTGCGATGTCACCGACTGCCCACCGAGCTGGGTGTGCCGGCAGCTCGCCAACGCGCCTGACGTGATCTTTGGCTGCGTTCCCGAGTCACCCAACCGGGGGCGTCCCTGTACCAGCGATCTCGAGTGCGTCTTGGAGGTCGGCGAGAGCATCACGGGACTGGGCGATCGCTGCGTCGAGTACGGTGACGCCGGCGCCTTCTGCGGCTCCGACTGCTCGAAGGGCCAGGCTTGTCCCAAGGGCTGGACTTGTGAGACCACGACTAGCGTCAGCGGCAAGAACTGGAAACAGTGCGTCGCCACCGACGTCAATGATGTTTGTACACCGCGCTATGCCTTCGACGGGGCGAGCACCTACTGCAACACCACCAACGCGATCGGTACTTGTGCCGGAAGTCGAACCTGTCTGGCCGACGCGCTCGCCCCCTGCTCCGCCCAGGAGCCGGCGCTCGAGGTCTGCAATGGCAGCGATGATGATTGCGACGGCGCTGTTGATGAGCAGGAACCCGGCGCGACCTGTTTGATCACGGTCGGAGCGAACTCGTGCGCGGGCACTCCGCTGTGCGTCGGAGGCCAGGAGACCTGCGTCGGCGCTGCCCCCGAGGACGAGCGCTGCGATGGCGTCGACAACGACTGCGATGGCCAGACCGACGAGGGCTGCGACGACGACAAGGACGGCTACTGCGACGCCACGATGCTTGTCGATCCGTCGGCCAAGACTTGCCCGAAAGGTGGCGGCGATTGCGACGATCAGGACGCAGGCCGCCACCCCGGCGCAAAGGAGACCTGCAACGGGGTCGACGACGATTGCAACAGCCTCGCCGATGCCCAGGACCCCGGCCTCACGTTTGACGACCCGCAGTCGTGCGAGAACCAGAAGGGCGTTTGTGCCGCCGCCACGAAGGCAGGCGACCTGTGTGTGGCTGGCAAGTGGAAGCCTTGCGGCGACACAACCTATGGCAAGCACAGTCCGTTCTTCGGACCGACCGAGTTGTGCGACGGCAAGGACAACACCTGCTCGGGCCAGGTCGATGCAGGCTGCGATGACGACAAGGATGGCTACTGCGACGCCAAGTTCGCCACTGTCGGGTTCCCGCTGTCTTGCACAAAGGGCGGCGGAGACTGCCAGGACGACGAGGCAGCCGCCCATCCCGGCGCTCAGGAGATCTGCGACGATCTCGACAACAACTGCAACGGCAGCGTCGACGAACTGTGCGACCGCGACCAGGACGGGTTCTGCGACGGCGCCCTGCAGACGGTGGGCAAGCCCGAGACCTGCCCCGGCGGCGGCGGCGACTGCGACGACCTCGACAAGGGAGTCTTCCCGTTCGCAAACGAGGGCTGCAACGGCAAGGACGACGACTGCAATGGCGAGACCGATGAGACCTTCGTCGAGCTGGGCCAGGCCTGCTCGCCTGGTGCGGGGGTTTGCAAGGTGACCGGAACGGTGGTCTGCGCACCGGACGGCAAGGCCGCGACCTGCAGTGTCCAGGCCGGAGCGAAAGGCTCCGAGATTTGCGACGGCCTCGACAACGACTGCAACGGTCAGACCGACGAAGGCTGTGACGACGACAAGGACGGATGGTGCGACGCCCAGATGGCGACCCAGGGCAAGCCGGCGGTCTGTCCGAAGGGCGGCGGCGACTGCGAAGACAGCAACGACAAGGTCATGCCCGGCGCCAAGGAGGTCTGCAACGGCCTGGACGATGACTGCGACGGCAAGGCCGATGGCGTCGACGGCGACATCCTCTTCGACGACCCGCAGGCGTGCGAGTCAGGGCAGGGCGCGTGTCTGGGGGCGAAGAAGGGACCCAACCTGTGCGTGGGCGGCAAGTGGCAGCCCTGCTCCGCGGCGACCTACACCGACTGGAGCCCGCACTACAAGAAGGAAGAGATCTGCGACAACGTCGACAACAACTGCGATGGCGATACCGACGAGATCTGTGACACCGACGGCGACAAATACTGCGCCGCCGGGGTCGTCACCCAGGGATTCGTCGATGTCTGCTCGAAGGGCAACGGCGACTGCAACGACGACAACGCTGCGACTCATCCCTTTGCCAATGAGATCTGCGACGGCGTCGACAACGACTGCGACAACCAGACCGATGAGGGCTGCAACATCGACGGCGACGACTACTGTGCGCAAGGCAAGCAGACCGTCGGCAAGCCATCAGTTTGCAAGGCGGGCGGCGGTGACTGCGACGACGACGACCCGAAGACCAACCCCGGTGCTGGAGAGATCTGTGCGGATTTCAAGGACAACAACTGCAAGAACGGCCCCGACGATGGCTGCCCGCCGACGGTGATCGGGTTCACCGGGCTGAGCGGACCGGACTTCTACGATGCCGGTCTTTTGCAGTGCAGCGGCTATCTCGACAAGATCGGCAAGGAGGACATCCCGACCGCGTTTGGCGCGTCCTGCACGGACCAGCAGTGGAACCGGGTTCGCATCGCCTGTGGCGCCAGCCCGCAGAGCGTGCGCTGGATCGACGTGAAGAAGAACGTCTTCAAGGATGGCATCCTCAACAAGGTCGAGGGCGGGCTGATCACCGACAGCAACTTCGACCTCGGTGGTCAGAACGTGATCGCAGCCGACGCGGAGAGTCCCAACGTCGCGCGCAGCTGGTGGGTCGCCAAGTTCGGCTGTGGCGAGGGTCTGGCCAATCTCATCGTCGGCTCCGAGGCGAGCTGTGGCTGGGAGGCTGCGAACTGCTTCGGCCAAAACCTCAGCGGCGACCGATATCTGTTCGTCTACGTGGGTAAATAGCAGCGCTCGAGTCGACCCGCAGGGCGAAGACCCATGTCGCGCCGGCGTCGACTTGCCGACCTTCGCGGACCGTTGCGCATTGACATAGGCGGCCGGCCGCCGATACCGTCCTCGCCCGGGCTCGTCCCGCCGGACCTCCGGCCGCGGCTCCACATCGCACCTCAAGCGATGCGTACCCAGCGACCATCGAGGATCCGGCCATGCCTGCGAGTCAGAAACCCACCAAATATATCTTCGTCACGGGCGGCGTCGTTTCGTCGATCGGCAAAGGGCTGAGCGCTGCCTGCCTGGGCGCGCTGCTTGAGAGCCGCGGCCTCACGGTGACCCACCTCAAGCTCGACCCCTACATCAATGTCGACCCCGGCACGATGAGCCCCTACCAGCACGGCGAGGTCTTCGTCACCGACGACGGCGCCGAGACGGACCTCGACCTGGGCCACTACGAGCGCTTCTCGTCTCGCAAGATGACGCGAGCAAACAATTTCACGACCGGCCAGGTCTACGACGCGGTCATTCAACGCGAACGGCGCGGCGAGTATCTCGGCGGAACGGTGCAGGTGATCCCGCACATCACCGATGAGATCAAGGACAAGATCGCGATCGGCGCGGCCGACGCCGAGATCGCCATCGTCGAGATCGGCGGCACGGTCGGCGATATCGAGTCGCTCCCATTCCTCGAGGCGATCCGCCAGATGCGCCTCGACATCGGCGCCAAGCACACGTTGTATATCCATGTGACCTTGCTGCCGTGGATCCCGACGGCCGGTGAGCTCAAGACCAAACCGACCCAGCACTCGGTGCAGAAGCTGCGCGAGATCGGTATCCAGCCAGACATCATCCTGTGCCGCAGCGAGAGGCCTATCGAGGCCGGTACCCGCAAGAAGATCTCGATGTTTTGCAACGTTCCTGAATCGCAGGTTATCGCCGCTCCCGACGTCACGTCGATCTACGACCTCCCCGCCTGCCTGCACGAGCAGGGCCTGGACGGTCAGGTCACCTACCTGCTCGGTATCTGGTCGCGCGAGCCCGACATCGGGCCCTGGCAGCGCTTCGCGGAGATCACCCGCGACGCCGACCGTGTCGTCCGCATCGGCATCGTCGGCAAGTACGTGGAGCTCACCGAGAGCTACAAGTCGCTGCACGAGGCGCTGGTCCACGGTGGCGTCGCCAACGAAGCCCGCGTCGAGCTTGAGTACATCGACGCGAAGGATCTGGAGACAGGCGATCTCACGCGGTTGCTCGGTCATGTGAGCGGCATCCTCGTCCCTGGTGGTTTTGGCGAGCGGGGAGCCGAAGGCAAGATCCGCGCCGTGCGTTACGCCCGCGAAAACCGCGTACCTTTCTTCGGGATCTGCTTGGGCTTGCAGATCGCCGTCATCGAGTTTGCTCGTCATGTCGTCGGCCTGAAGGATGCCCACTCGACCGAGTTTG
Source organism: uncultured Myxococcales bacterium (assembly GCA_937915965.1). GTDB lineage: Bacteria > Myxococcota_A > UBA9042 > UBA9042 > UBA9042 > CALGHC01. The sequence continues at coordinate 5,766 of CALGHC010000832.1, read as the reverse complement.
TCGCCGACACGCCTTACCCCGTGGTGGCTCTGATGCCCGATCAGCGCGGCGTCACCGACAAGGGCGCGACGATGCGGCTGGGTGCGTGGCCCTGTCACCTTGAGGAAGGCAGCCAGGCGGCGCTCATCTACGGCGCCCGCGACATCAGCGAGCGCCACCGTCACCGCTACGAGGTCAACAACGACTGGCGCGATCAGATAGCGGCCGCCGGGCTTCGCTTCTCGGGTCTGTCGCCCGACGGCACCCTGGTCGAGATGTGCGAACTCGCAGACCATCCGTACTTCGTGTCCTGCCAGTTCCATCCCGAGTTCAAGAGCCGGCCCATGGAGCCACACCCGCTGTTCACTCACTTCGTCGGCGCGAGCTTGGCCCACGTCGCAGCGGTGCCAGTCGATCTCGGCGCTGGTCTGTGAGTGGGGCGAAGCGGTATGGACGTCGAACGCCCTGATGAAGGTCGCCTGCGCGTCGTCGCGACCCCGATCGGTCATCTCGACGACCTGTCACCGCGCGCCGCAGAAGCCCTGGTGAGCGCCGATCTGGTGTTGTGCGAGGACACCCGGGTGACGGCTCGACTGCTTGCTCGGGTGGTTGCGGCCGGCCAGCGCAGACCGCCCTGTTGGTCGCTCAACGCCCACAATGAGGCGGACAAGACCGCGGAGGTCGTCGCCCGGATCGCGGCGGGCGACCAGGTGGTGCTGGTCTCGGACGCCGGCACGCCGTGCTTGTCCGATCCTGGTCAGCTTCTCGTCGAGGCGGTGCATGTCGCCGGCCTGCGGGTCGAGACGGTGCCTGGGCCGTTCGCCGCCGCTGCCGCTCTCGCCGCGAGTGGACTGGCGCCAATCCCCTTTGCATTTTGGGGGTTCTTGGAGAAGAAGACGGTTGGCCGGCGTCGCCAGCTGGCGGCCGCGCTCACCGCCGCTCCAGCAGGTGGGGCCATGACCCACGCCTTCTACGTGCCGGGCCGCGATCTGCGCGTGGTCCTCGCTGACGTCGCCGTCGTCGTGCCGGAGGCGCGGGTCGTGGTCGGTCGGGAGCTGACGAAGATCCACGAGAGCTGGCTGCGCGGAACTGCGGCTGTCGCAGCCGCTGCGCTGCTGACCGAGCAGGAGCGCGGCGAGGCGGTGCTGCTCGTCGAGGTCAACGCAGCGACCGCAGCGCTGGCCGATTCGGCGCCGCCCGACCTCGACGCTCTCGTCACTGAAGCCCTCCTCGCGCGGCGGGATCGCAAGCAGGCGATGCGCGAGATCGCCCGCCGCTGTGGCGTCGGCCGGCGGGAGGTCTACGCAGCCTGGGATCGGCTCCAGGCCGCCGACGATCGGCCACAAGCTGCTGGTAGTAGCGCGGAAACGCCGGACTCGGGTCGTCCGGATTCGGGTCGTCCGGATTCGGGTCGTCCGGATTCGGGTCGTCCCGATCCAGATCGTCCGGCGAGTTCCTAGTTCAGCGATCATTCAGGGGGTGGGCTCCAGCCAGCTCGCCCCGTCCTCGGTGGTCTCTCGCTTCCAGATGGGCGCCCGCTTCTTCAACTCGTCGATGACGTACTGGCAGCCGGCGAAGGCCTCGGCGCGGTGCGCCCCGCTGACCGCGATATCGACCGCGACCTCGCCGATCGCACAGCGACCGAGTCGGTGCAGGACCCGCGCATCGATGAGTCCGAAGCGTTCGATGGCCTCGGCGATGATACGGCCGAGTTCCTTCACCGCGAGCCCCGTGTGCGCTTCAAAGTCGAGGTGATGTACCTTCTGGCCGCGGTTGTTGCGGCGGGCCACGCCCGTGAAGGTGACCACCCCACCCGCACCGTCGCGGTCGAGTTCATCGCAGGCTTCGCCGATCCGAATGTGTCGATCGGCCAAGACGACGCGGGATGCCGTTTGGCGCGTCGGGCTGGCCGCGGGAGCACCCGCGCCGCCGCTGACGGGAGGAAGTACGCACAGCTCGTCGCCGTCGCAAAGCAGCTCGGTGTCATCCGCGAAGTCGTCGTTGCGCGCGACCCTGCAGCGCCTGATCAGCTCCTGGAGCCGTGGCCGCTGGGCGCTGACTTGCGCGCACGCGGCTCCGACGGTTGTGCCGCTCGTTAGCTCGACGGTCTCCTCGCGGACCCCGGCGGCGTCGGCCGCTGATGCGAAGTAGCGTACGAGCACTCGTATCGGGGCGTCTCCTCTCGACATGACCAATCGCCTCCCTGAAGTCTTTGCGCTGGCCGCGCCGGCTCAGCGCCTGCGCACTGTGCTTCGGCCTGCATTGCGCTGTGGCCCGTATTGCACTTCGGCCCAAGAACGCCAGCGGGGTCGCGCCCGTTGCGGATGGAGACCCTACGCCGGCCTGAGGAAGCGGGCCAGGATCTTCTTCATCCCGACCCGACCGAATCGAACGGTGACCCGCGCCAGGCCGCCGCTCCCGGACACATCAAGGACGTCTCCGCGGCCGAACGTCACGTGCACAACCTGGCCGCCGACACTGATGGCCCCCGAACGCCCGGCGTCTGAGTTGGCGTCCGCAGCGTCGCCACCCTGGGCCGCGCCCTTGCCGTCATGGCCAACCCGCGCGCCTGTTCCGGGAGCGCCGCCGTCTGCGTCATGCTCGATTCGCGTCCCGTCGCCGCGGTCATCCACCCGAACCGGCGGATCAAGTCGGGCGATCCGCGCTCGCAGCCCACCACCGAAACTGCCGTGTCGCGCGCCCCCGCCTCCGCTCGAGCCGGAGCGCCCGGCCAGACCTGGAGTCCCGACGCCCCGGCCGGTCAGGCCGTCGCCCTCCAGGAGATGGCCGGGGATCGCGCTGAGAAATGGCGATGGCACGGTCGGCTCAGGCCAGCCGCCAAATCGGCGCCGAGCCAACGCGTACGACAAGTGCATCTTCTTGCGCGCACGGGTCATCGCGACGTAGAGCAAGCGGCACTCCTCTTCCAGACCAGCGACGTCGCCGGCGCTGTTGCCGTGTGGGACCAGTCCCTCTTCGAGGCCGGCGAGGAACGTCACGTCGTATTCCAGCCCCTTGGCAGCGTGCATCGTCATCAGGGACACCGACTGGCGCTTTTCGCTGAGGGCATCGACGTCGCTGACCAAGGCGACCTGCTCAAGAAAGCCAACGAGGGTCGGGTTGTCTGCGCGTTCAGCGTGCTCGCGCATCGCAGTGACGAGCTCCTGGAGGTTCTCGATGCGCCCCTGTGCTTCCAGAGAGCCGTCCTCGCGCAGGGCGTCGAGCAGGCCACTGTGTTCGAGGATCATCCGTCCCGCCTGATCGGCGCGCAGACTGGTCAGGCCGTCACGCAGCCGGCCGATCAGAGCGACGAAGAGCTGCAACTTGTCGACGCCGCGCAGGCCGCTCGTCCGGCCCTGCGCGGCGATCGCTTCACAGGCCTCGGGCAGGGAGCAGCTTTGGCGCTGCGCCAGCTGGTTGACCGCCTCGACGGCCTTGGCGCCGATGCCGCGGCGTGGCGTGTTGACGATGCGCAGCCAGCCCGCCGAATCGCGTGGATTGACCAGCAGCCGCGCGTAGGCCAAGGCGTCCTTGATCTCGGCGCGTTCGTAGAAGCGGTGACCGCCGATCACCAGGTAGGGCAACCGAAAGCGCCGCATCGCTTCTTCGAGCAGCCGCGATTGTGCGTTGGTCCGGTAGAAGACGGCGATCTCATCGAGGGCAATATCCGCGGAGAGCCGCTCGATCGTGCGGGCGATCCATTCGGCCTCCTCGCGGTCATCGCTGGCGACATGGGCGCGGATCGGCGGTCCCTCGGCCTGCTCGGTCCAGAGCACCTTGCCGTGACGCGAGCGGTTGCGCGACACGACCGCCGTGCTCGCCTCGAGGATCGGTCGCGTCGAGCGGTAGTTGCGCTCGAGCTTGATCACCGTCGCGTTGGCGTGGGCGTCGGGGAACTCAAGGATGTTGCTGATCTCTGCTCCCCGCCACGAATAGATGCTCTGGTCGTCGTCGCCGACCACGCACAAGTTGCCGTGGTGGCTTGAGAGCAGCTCAAGGAGGGCGTATTGCGCCTGATTGGTGTCCTGGAACTCATCGACCAGGAGGTAGCGGAAACGCTCGGCCTGGCTCGCGCGCAGGTGCTCGAACTTGGTGAGGAGCTGGACGGGACGCATGAGCAGGTCGCCGAAGTCGACCGCATCGGCGATGCGCATCTCCTTTTCGTAGGCAGCGTAGACTTCGGCTGCTTTGCGTTCCTGGACGCCACCGGCCGGCAGTCGCGGATCGTCGGGCAGCAGACAGCGGTTCTTGGCGCGGTCGATATAGCCGGCGATGGCGCGTGGGTTGAACACCTTATCCGATACCGACATTGCTTTCATCACCCGGCCGATCATCCTGAGCTGATCGTCGCGATCGTAGATCGAGAAGGACCGATTCAGGCCGACGTGCTCGCCGAAGCTGCGCAACAGGCGAACACCGATCGCGTGGAACGTGCCAAGCCACAACGAGGCCGACGAACCGCCCAGCAGGCGCTCGATGCGCTCGCGCATCTCGCCGGCGGCCTTGTTAGAGAAGGTCACCGCGAGGATCCGCCAGGGTTCGACTCCACATTCCTGAACCAGCCAGGCGATGCGATGGGTGATCACCCTGGTCTTGCCCGATCCGGCGCCGGCCAGGACCAGCAGCGGCCCCTCTGTCGTTGTCACTGCAGCCCGCTGCTCGGTGTTCAGGCCGTCGAGGAGGGGATGGTAGGCCGCAGAGTCGGACCCGCCGGTTTCGTCGCTGGTCGTTGCCGGGTTGTCGAAGAGGTCGCCGTTCATGGTCGGCGAGAAGAGCACGGCGATCGGGGGAGGACAAGCCGCCCGCAGCCTGACAGTGGACATCCTCGTTCGCTCGCTGTACGAAGCGCCGCCATGTCTGCCTTCTCCGCCAACCTGCGCGCCACATTCGACCGAATCGTCGTCGCCCCGTGGGCGCGCATCGACCGCGAGATCAAGGGCGAACGCGTGGGCCGTCTCAGCGCCCGTCAGGCGGCGTTCGTCACCTTCATCACCGCTTGCCTCATGCTTGTCTTCTTGCGCTTCTTTGTGCAGGACCGCGACATCCAGGCTGGCATCGCCTCGACGGCCTGCGAGGCCGCAGGGCTGCTGTCGAACAACCTCGGCGAGGGCTGCTACCGCTTCCACCGCCTCGGCGTGAACCTGTCGTGGGTCTTTGGCTGCACGATGTGCTACCTGATCATCCCCGGCTTCGTCGTTCGGGTCGTCTTCGGCCTGAAGCTCACCGATGCGTACCTTGCGCCCCGCGCCTTTGTGCGCCACCTGCCTATCTATGCCGCCCTGTTCCTGCCCGTGGGCCTGTTGGTTCTGGTCTTTGCCAAGTCTCCAGAATTCCTCGCGCAGTACCCGTTCTACAAAGACCACATGGCCTGGTCGGACCTCGCCGTCTGGGAGCTCGCCTACGGCCTGCAGTTCTTCGCGCTCGAGTTCTTCTTTCGCGGATTCATGTTGCGTGGTCTCGGCGCCGAACTCGGCTCGATGGCCGTGATCGTGATGGTCATTCCATACTGCATGATCCACTTCGGCAAGCCCCTGCCCGAGTGCCTCGGCTCGATTATCGCCGGCACCGTGCTCGGTGTCCTCGCGATGGACACCCGCAGCATCTGGGGGGGCGTGACCATTCACGTCGCCGTGGCCTGGTCTATGGATCTGGCGGCGCTGTGGCACAAGGGTGCTTTCGGCGGCTGAACAGATCCTTTGGGGCCGCCCGCCGCTCGATGTCGGGTGGGAACAGCCCCGGATCGATCGCCCAAAAAACCGAAAATACCCCGTTGCCCTTGAACTTCAA
>CALGHC010000831.1 GCA_937915965.1 uncultured Myxococcales bacterium | reverse complement strand
CCACGCGAGGCGCCCCCCCCAGATCAGTGAGCTGAACTCGTGCTCGAAGCCCTCGTAGGCGATCGTTCCGCCGTACGCCTCGACCTTCAGGTCGCCCGGCAGGTGGCTGACCACCGAGACGCCGTCGAGATAGGCAAAGCGCGTCGCGCCAGAGAAGACCACCTGGCGGCCAGCCTGCACCTTGAGGGTTTGGCTGGCGTTCTGCCAGCCGACGATGCCATAGGCGATGTCACCGAAGTGCTCGGAGCTCGCCGGTCCTCGGTCGGAGAGATCCTGCAGCATCCACGCCGACAGCTCGCCGTAGACACCGGTCCCGTTCAGGTCGCTGCCGCCCAAGGTGAGGAACTGCAGGGTCGGTGACTTGGGAAAGGTGCCACCCTCGTAGCCGGGTGTGACGTCGCGCGTCATCAGCGTGAAGCTGCGCAGCCGAAAATGAATGCCCGAGCCGTCCTCAGATGCGACGGCGGGCGCGGCGGCCGCGGCGACTGCGACGGCGACGGCGAGAGCCAGGAGGACACTGGCGAGACGCGCCAAACAGCGGGGGAAGATGGTCTTCATAGCTGCACCTCCACCTTGCCGTTGATGTGCTTGCCGCCCTGGAGGTCGAGGGCCCCAGCGGAGATGGTCTCGGGGTGACAACCTTCGCAGCCGGCGAGCGAGCTTCCAATCTTGGCGTGGAAGGTGTCGGCCGGCGGTGTGCTGTGGCAGCCGTCGCAGGTCAGGTCCTGGTCCGTCCATTTCGGCTTGGGCAGGGTCCCGCCTGGCGTCGTCCAGCCATGGCAGTACGAGTTCGAGCAGGTCTGGGTCTTCGGGTCGTACGCCGGCACTGCGCCGTTCCAACGAGCCGGCTCGCCCGGGAAGCTGACCGTGTGCAGCGTGCCATCGAGATGACCTTCGGCGTCGACGCTCTCGGGTAGTTTGTGGCAGGTGTCGCACTCGAAGCCGACGCCGCGGTAGTTGGACGGCGAGAGGTGGGCCGCGTGGGCGCCCACCGTGGGCAGGGTCGGGTCGGTCTCGCCGTTGTGGTCCGGCGGCGGCGCCGGCGAATCGGCTGAGCCGTGGCATGCGTTGCATTCGGTGGGCAGCTGCATGTCGATCTTCAGGTTGACGTGGGCGCCGCCGGGGATGATCGCGCCGTCGGCGTCGACGGTCTCGCTGTGGCACCGTCCGCAGAGCTTCATCTGCGGATGCGGCCACGCCGGCGGCGCGCTGTGGCACGCGTTGCAGTCGGTGGTGGCGAGGGCAAAGTCGACCTTGCCATTGCGGTGCGTTCCCCCCTCGATCAGCGCCGGACCGGCCTCGACGGTAGTGGCGTGGCACAGCTCGCACTTGTTGAACTTGGGATGTTTCTCTGTTGGCGGTGCGCCGTGGCAGCCCGTGCAAGGCGCGTCTGCGCCGAGCACGACGTCCACCGCGCCGTTTCGATGCGGACCGCCGTCGACCAAGGCACCGTCAGCAGCGACCGTGGCGCTATGACAACCTGCGCACAGCTGGACCTGGGGATGAGGGGCCGCGGGCGGGGCGCCGTGGCAGCCATCGCAGCCCACGTGGGCCGCGAGCACAACCTCGACCTCGCCGTCGAGGTGGGTGCCACCGCTGATCAGGACATTGCCGCTGAACACCGTCGTCGCGTGGCACTGGCTGCAGTCGCTCTTCTGCGGGTGCGGCGCGCCGGGGGGGGAGCCGTGGCACGCCCCGCAGGTCTTGACCGTGCCGTCGACCGAGTACCACATCGGCGCGGCGATCTTGCCGCGCGAGGTCTCCTTGAGGCCGCCCCCATGACACCAGGTCGCCGAGCAGGTCGCCGTGCCGACGTCCCAGGTGGGCGTGGCGCCATTGGCCAACGCCAGCCCCGAGAAGGTCACCTCGGCCAGGCCGTCGTCGTCGTCGATGTGCCCCGGGTCGTGAACGGCGGTGGGCACGATGTGGCAAGTCGCGCAGGCGACGCCGGCCTTGGACAGATGCGCCTGGTGGGCGCCGACGCCCTGGTCTGTGTTGGCGACCGCGCCACCGACGGCCTGGGGCGGGGCGGAGTTGTCGGTGTTGCCGTGGCAAGCCGTGCAGGTCGCCGGGTCGGCAGACTGGCCGTCGACGTTGGCAGGATGCCAGTCGCGGGCGTTGTCGCAGCCAGCCGCAGCCAGACCGACCAAGCCGAGCAGACCGACCAAGCTGACCAAGCCGGGCAAGCCGGGCAAACTAGGCGTGCCGTGCAGGCCGGGCGGCGAGACGGCGGCCCTCGCGGGCCGGGCCACCACCGGGAGCTTCTTCGCAATTGTTGTGGACATGGGCGACTCCGAAAGCGCAGCGCGGACGGTCGGCGTGGGCGGTCACGTACACCCGGCCGCGAGGAAGCGGCCTGCAGCAGCGAACCGGCCGTGCGGTCCCGGGCTTTGCCGCCCGCGAATACCGCGACGAGTTGCAATTGTCATGCCGTTGTCCTGTCCACGCAAGCGGCCCAGATATAGCGTAATTACCGAAGATTACAAGATCGGCCGGCGTGCGTCCCTGCGCGCCGGGGAGGATTCCGCACCTTGGTGGGTAGAATTCCGCAGCATCCGCCACTGTTCAGAGTTCCCGACCCCTGCCCGTGGGTGGACGTGGCCGTCGTGACACGTTATGGCGCCCCAAGTGGTCGTTACCCCCCCCTGCGGGCGGCTGTGAATCGCCCCCCGCCCGCCGCCTGATTCCATGGCACGCAAGTTGCACATCCGACCAGCGGGGACCTTCCCCAGATACCAGGCACGCGCCGTTCTTGACGCGCCGCCGGGCAGAGACGGAGGCAGGAAATGAGTCGCAAGCACGGCAAGGGGGGCGCGATCCAGCTCGACGCACCGTCGACCGCCGACAGCGGAGCGTCGAATCAAGAGACGTCAACGACGCCCGCAGGCCCGGCAAGGCGCCGGCCGCGCGAGGAGGCCTGGCTGACACGAGCGAGTTGGCTGGGCCAAGCCGGCTACCTGGCGGTCTTGCTGGTCGCGGCGGTGCTCCTGCAGTGGTTCATGGAGGGTCCGGGCGCCACGAGCGTCGCCGTGCTCTCTGGTGGCTGGCTAGCGGTTGGCGTGGTGGTCGCGGCCGGCAGCTGGTTCGCCCGCGACGAGCTGTACCGCTACCTCGCTTCGGCGCGCTCGGGCGTGGTCGTGCTGGCTGCCATCCTGGTGGGCACGGGGCTGGGCACGGTGATCCTCCAGGATCTAGGGCCGTCGGCCTTCCAGCAACGCTACCCATCGATGGGCGCGCTGTTGCAGGCCCTGCATCTCGACGATGTCTTCCACAGCTACCCGTTTGTGCTGCTGATGGTGCTGGTCATTGTCACGTCGGTCGCGACCGTGATGCGGCGGCGGCGGACCATGCTGAGGTGGCGCAACTTTGGCCTGTTGCTCAGCCACACGTCGATCATCGCGATCCTCGCCGGCGCGATGGTAGGCTCCATGAGCGGACGCAAGGGGATGGTGCACCTGGAGATCGGCGAGAGCGCCTCAAGCTACATCGTCGAGAAGAGCCGCAGCGCCGTCGCCGGTGACCGGGCACAGATGCCCTTCGAGGTCCGCCTCGACGGTTTCGAGCTCGAGCACTACGAGCCCGAGTTCAAACTCTACACGTACAAGAAGAAAGGTGACGGCTACGAGGTCGTCGGCGCGGACGCTCCCGTGGCTGGCGAGGCAGCCGGCGCGCCCGGCCCCGGCTCGGAGATGGCGATCACCGTCAAGCGCGTCTTCGAGCGGGCCGAGCGGATCGACACCTGGGTACCGGCACCGGCGAGCGCCGCCCAGGGCGACATCTCCCAGGCCGCCCGCGTCACGCTGCGCGTCGGTCAGGATCCCGGCGGCGAGGGCTGGCTGGCACGACCCGGCAGCAATGACTCGTGGCTGACCCTCGACGAAGGCAGGTCCGAGGTGCGCTTTGTGTGGACCGCGCCATCTGCGGATCAGCTGGCAAAGCTCGCTCGGCAGTCGGCCGAGGCTCCGTTGCAGATCGAAGCCAACGGCGTGCGCATTCCCGTCGAGATCGGCAAGACTGTCACTCTCGCCGACGGGCGGGCGGTCGCCGTCGAGGCCCTGCTGGCCGATTTCGCGCTCGACTCGACTACGCACGAGGCGTTCTCGCGCTCCAACAGCCCCAACAACCCGGCGCTGGCCGTGCGGGTCTTGACCGAGGGCACGCCCCCCGACGCCGCCAAGAAGGAGTACCTCTTCGCGCGTGCCGACATGCGCGAGATGATGCGGCGCGGCAAGCACGAGACCGCGAGCGAGCTGGTGTTTCACTTTCAGCCGACCGCCAACACCGTCGAGCGCTCGCTGGTGTTGGTCGGCAAGACGGCCGAACGCGTCGAGGTGGCCAACGGCGAGGTCCTCAGCCGGTCGCCGCTGCTGTGGGGCAAGGCGTTCGCTCCCTTCGCCGGCAGCACGGCGATGCTCACGGTCGATGCGCCGCTGGAGCGGGCGGTTCGGCAGCGCGGCTGGAAGGAAGCGGCGGCCGGCCCCAGCCACCGCGGCGTCGAGATCGAGATCCGCAAGGGCGCGGACATCGCGACGGTGATGATGTTCGCCGGCGAGAGCGAGCCCATCGCGATCGCCCAGGACCGCATCCTCGTCTACAGCGAGAAGCCCAACAGCGTGCGCAACTACAAGAGCACAGTGACCATCGTCGACGGCGGCAAGCCGGTGCTGACCCAGCTCATGCAGGTCAACCACCCGCTGAGCTACGGCGGCCACGATTTCTACCAATCGAACTACGACCCGGACAATCCGCGCTATAGCGGCCTGCAGGTGGTCTACGACCCGGGTCTGCCGGTGGTCTATTTCTTCTTCTGGGTCCTGATGTACGGGGTGTTGCACACCGTCACCCTGCGCGGCTGGACGCCCTGGTGGGAGCGGGGGCGACGCAAACCGCGTCCACCCAAGCCAGACACCGGCACAGGCAGGGCGGATGTCGACGCAGCCGGCGGCGCGGAGGTGCCAGCATGAACGAACTACTTGAAAACCTGGCCCAACAGCCCGCTCTCTTTCTGGGCGCCATGTGCGCCTTCCCCATCGCCGCTGGCGCCTACGGCCTGACGGCGATCAACAAGGCGGGCAAGTGGTTGCGCATGCTGGGTTCGCTGCTCTTTGTCGCCGGGTTCGCGGCGGTAACGGCCTTGTTGGTGAACCGCTGGATCGAAGCCGGCCGGCCACCGTTCAAGTCGCTGTACGAGTCGCTCATGCTCTTCGTGTGGTGCACTGCGTTGCTCTACCTGGTGGTCGAGCGCTACTACCGACTCGCCTGGTTTGGGTTCCTCACCGGTGGCTTCCTCTTCCTGGTCTTCATCTACGCATTGACCAAGACAGACGCCGAGATCGTCAACCTGCCCGCCGCGTTGCAGTCGGTCTGGTTCATCCCCCACGTCGTCGTCTACTTCTTTGGCTACGCCGCCGCCTTCTTCTCGTTCATCGCGGCGTGCCTGCATCTGCTGCGGCCCAACTCGAAGTTCGACGTGCGCCGGGCAGGCGGCAGCGAGGTGACGCTGACGTACGCGGGCTTCATGCACCTCGCCAACCTCTTCGCCTTTGTGTTGCTGACGGCCGGTCTGGTGATGGGCTCGCTGTGGGCAAAGGCCGCCTGGGGCGACTATTGGGTGTGGGACCCCAAGGAGAACTGGGCGCTGGTGTCGTGGCTGGTCTACGTCGTGTATCTACACCTGCGCTTCACCAAGGGCTTCGGCGAGAAGCAAGCGGCGTGGCTGACGGTGTTCGGCTTCGCGACCATCATCTTCACGTACCTCGGCATGAACCTGTTGCCGACGGCTGAGCAGAGCGCTCACGTCTACCAGTAGCGCCCGAGCCCGCCCAAGTCCGCCAAGCCAGCAAAGTCCGCCAAGCCAGCCAAGCCAGCCAGGCAGCCACGCAGCCGGCCAAGCCAGCCAGGCAGCCGGCCAAGCCAGCCAGACAGCCGGCCAAGCCAGCCAGGCAGCCGCGCAGCGCAACCATTTGTCATCATAGCCGTCTCCGCAAAGCGCCGCACGCTCGTGCGCGCCGCGGCGAGTTGCCGGGCGCTCCCGCCTCCGCTAGTCTTGACTGTCTCGTCATGCACCCGCCCGGAGGCACCATGCGCCAAGTCCTGCCGTCCCTGCTGTCTATGGTCGCCCTGATGGCTGCCGCCCTGACGATGGCGCCAGCCGCTGCCAGTCAGGCCGCCGAGCTGCCCATGCACGGCATCCTGAGATCGGCCGCTGGCGGACCAGTCCCCGACGGCACCTATGTCGTCTGGGTGGCCCTCTACGACGCCGCGGACGCCGACAAGGCGCTGTGGCAGAAGGGCTACAAGGGCACGCAAGTGCACTCCGGCTTCTTCAGCCTCACTGTCGGCGCGGGCCCCATCGAGGACTCGATCCCCGACGACCTCCTCGACAAGGCGACGCCCATTTGGATCGGCGTCGCGGTTGACTCGGACTCCGAGCTGCCGCGGGTGCCGCTACAGCTGGTGCCGCGGGCGCGCTACGCGCTCCTGGCCGGCGCCGCCGCGTTTCCCTACGCGGCCTCGGCCAC
>CALGHC010000830.1 GCA_937915965.1 uncultured Myxococcales bacterium | reverse complement strand
ATCATATCGAGAGCCAGGCGCGTATTGCGCATGTAGAACGCCCAGTCATCGTCGGCGCGCATAAAGAACAACATGCCGCGGTCGTCATCCATCTGCCTGCGATACATCAACCCTTGAGACCTCTCGTCCTCCTGTTCGGCGAGCTCGACGACGAACGTGGGTGACGCCTCACGGCCGACGATCGAGACGACACCGCGACCAGTAAAGTAGAGACGCTGCGCCACAGCAACCGGAGCCGACCCACCGCCCCCGCCGACAGCGGCGCCTCCGCTGGGACTCTTGCCGCAGCCACCGCAAGCGGCGGTCAAGAACGCGCCGAAGAGCGCAGCCACGACGAGCCAAGGGCCAGCCAACGCTCCGAAACGGTTGGCCCGCCCGCCCTGTACCAGCCCAGCCCGCGGCGTAGCCGCAATCATTGGCACGACCTCGTCATTTTCTGTCGACACTCCCCGGGGAGCGGTCCATCGGCCGCCGCACTGCGACCGAGCCTACGGCACATCGGCAGGCCAGGGAATCCGTGGCGGGGTTCCGGCCGGGAGCGGAAGAATTGCAGAGAGGTAGGCGCCATCCAGCGGCCCCCAGATCGGCTCGGCTGCTCCCGGAAGCCGAGCCCGCTCGGCGAACGGCCGCGCGACGCCGGCGTCCATGATCCACCCCGGGTGGTCGTCTGCGTGATGGACGAGATCGCCCGCAGCGAGGCCCAGAGCGTGGCCGACCTCGTGGGCGATCGTACCGGCGAGCAGCTCGACCAAGGTTGTGGTTGCCAGCTCCGAGATCGCGGCAGCTTGCGCCGTGGCGACAACCGGCGTCCCACCGAGTTGGGGGGCAAACGGGCCGAAGATCGTGTCAAAGGCGACGTCTGCCAGCGGGCTGCCCGCGTTCAGGGTCAGCGAAAACTGCAAGAATCCCTCGACAAACACGCCGCCGTAGGGCGCATTTCCCGCGGTCGCTGTTGCCGCAGCGTAGCCGATCAGGGCTTCGTCGAGGATCCGGTTGCCATCGTCTTTGCCGGGCGAATTGTCCGCGCCGAGCAGGCCGATGCCGTTGGGGTCGCGGTCCAGCACCGCGATGCGCAACCCTTCGACCACGCCGGCCGGCTGCTGGGAAGCGACGCTGACGGCCCAGCCCCCGAATAGCTCCTGCACGCGCGCGCGGACACCCGCGCGCACGGCCTGCGACTGGCCACGCAGGCCAAACGCCTCCAGCCCCAGTTCAAAGGCCCCTCCCATCTCCAGCGAGATGTGCTGCACAGTCGGTCGTAGCGGCCAACTGACGGACTGAGCTGGCCCGCGCCATTCCTGACCTTGATGCCACAGCAGCAGGGCGATCTCGCCCTCGAGCCGCGGCGGCTCGCCCGCGGTGGCCAGCAGCGTCTGCCATCCATCGGCCAGGAAATCGACGCTGTCGACGACGGCGAACCGTGCGGCCGCGCCCGGCACAGCTGACCTGCCTCGGGCCAGGCGGGCCGCGGACGGCGACCAGACGGCCGTGACGCCTCCAGCCGAGTCACGCCATGTTCCCCACACGATCACGGCCCAGCCAGTTCCCATCGAAGTCACCGGGACGCCGTCGACTTGTACTGGCAGGCGCTCGCCCCGACGGAGTCCGCGATCTGCCGCGTCGGGGAGAGGACCGAGATGGGGAGGAAGCACATCGATCGTGAAGTCGGCGCTCCAGGGCCCCAGGGAGACCGCCTCGCCAGCCCGCTGTTCGAGGCGCCAGCGGAGCAGGCGCGCACCGGGAGCGAGCCCAAGCCAGGCCGGGCCGACGGTCACCTCGCCGGTGTGTCGGCTCCCCGGCCACTCCACCGCGACGGCTACCGTCGCCGAAGCCGGCATCGCGATCGCCGCGGAGCTGCCAGCCGCGGAGGTGCCAGCCGCCGCGATGCGCAACCACGCGCTGCCCTCGCCGGGCAACAGCAGCGGGGACTGTGCCGCCGTGGTCACAGGCAACAACGCGCCGTGTCGCCAGGCGAGCGCCGACGGCGGCGGGACCGCGCCCGCGGTCAGGCCCAGCCACCATCTCGCGGTGACGTCGACGCACTCCTCACGACCCTTTGCCGCGTCCACCGTCTCGATCTCGGCACAAGCGCGACTGAAGACAGCACCATCAGCGGCGTCGGCCGGTAGCACGCGGCCGGACCAGCAGGACCCTCCGCCGCCGTCGCTGACGGCGACGCTGTCGAGTAGCGCCAGCACCTCCGGGCCCCCACCCGAGATCCGCAGATGTGTTGCGCCGAGTCCGGCGCCGCAGGCACGAAGCGGGCTTCCCGGTCGCAGGAGGCCCGGCACTTCGACCTGTTGCAACCAGCGCGGCGGTGGCGGGGCGTCGGCAGCACAAGCGGCAAGCAAGATGACCGGCAGGAGCGGCGACAATCCCCGTCCTGACGCGCGCCCGCTGCCGACGCTCTCACTCGGTCCGTTGGTCGCTCCGATCGCCACTTTCGTCCTTCGCGCACGTCCCTCGCGCAACAGGGGCTCCGCGCCTCCCTGAATCCGAGCGACACCTGACCCCGGTCCATGTTCGCTGATTCCCCCGGCGCTGCCCAGCGGACCGGCCACTTCGGCACTGCCCCGGCCGGCCGTAGCGCGACAGCCAACGGACCGCGGGCGCACCAACCGCCCCAGGAAATCCTATGCGTCACGACGGTTGCCGCTTTTTTTTTTGATCCCAGGCGGGGGCGCCGTGCAACGTACCGTCTGCCAACACCCGCCTCGGCGTGGGTCGCAAACCGACGACGGATGCGGGTGGGGGCGGACGGCACAGAACACGGCTGGCGGCAGGGCAGAGGCTGCGCGGTGGGAGACTTCGACGGAACGGCGCCGAGTTGACACCCTGCGACATCGGCCCCTAGAATCTTCGCTCTGTTCTTGTGCTGCACGCCCCAATCTGGCATACCACCGCGGCCCGGCGTAGCCGGACAGGAGTTGTCCTCGACACAAACAACATGATTTCGCAGCGAACGCGCTACCGGAAAGGGAAGGCGCGGCGAGATGGCAGCGGCGAACCGCAACCCGCGGCAGGCGGACCGGGACGCGAACGCGCGAACGGTTGGGTCGACAGCAGGACAGCAGAGAGGCGACACGTAATGAGGAACATGCTGAACATGCGAAGAGAACTGGTAGCCATCGCGATTGGCATCACCTGCTTGGTGGTGGCT
>CALGHC010000829.1 GCA_937915965.1 uncultured Myxococcales bacterium | reverse complement strand
GCCCATCCCTATGGAATCCAAGAGAATCGATCCACATTACCCAGCGCGGCCCCGAGCCGCTGGTGGCGGCCGTTGCCCCGCCGATGAGGCCCGATGAACGCCACCGCTGCCCCCGCGCGCGCCCCCGCCGATCGCCTCGCCCAGCCCCAACTGGCCCTGACCTTCGACGACGTCCTTCTTTTGCCCGCCTACAGCGCTTGCATGCCTCACGAGGTCTCGCTTGCCTCGCAGATCACGCCCAACGTGCGCCTCAACGTGCCGCTCCTCTCGGCGGCGATGGACACGGTCACCGAGTCCGCGATGGCGATCGCCATGGCGCGCAATGGCGGCCTGGGCGTGGTTCATAAGAACATGAGCGTCGCGAATCAGGCGGCCGAGGTTCGCCGGGTCAAGCGCAGCGTCACCACATTGATCGAGGACCCGCTGACGATCGGCCCCGACGAGCGCCTGGCGGCCGCGCTCGAGGTCATGCGGCGACGCGACATCTCCGGGCTGCCGGTCGTGGACGACGGGCGCCTGGTCGGCATCCTCACCCGGCGCGATGTCCGCTTCGAGACCGCGATCGAGAGGCCGGTGCGCGAGCTGATGACGGCCGACGTCATCACCGCGCCGCGCACCACCGGCAGCGACGAGGCCCGCATGCTGATGCACCGCCATCGCATCGAGAAGCTGCCGGTCGTTGATGACGAAGGGCGCCTCACCGGGCTGTTCACCATCAAGGATATCGAGAAGGCCGAGCGCTACCCGCACGCCGCCTGTGACGGCCGCGGCCGCTTGCTGTGCGCCGCCGCGGTCGGGCCGGGAGCGGACGCCGAGGAGCGCGTCGAGGCGCTGGTCGTCGCTGGCATCGACCTGGTCGTGGTCGACACCGCCCACGGCCACTCGCGCAACGTCATCGAGCTGGTCGGCCGCATCAAGGCGCGCTGGCCGCAGCTCGACCTGATGGCCGGAAACGTCGCCACGGCAGCCGCCGTCGCCGCCCTCGCCGAGGCCGGGGCCGACGCCGTCAAGGTGGGCATCGGCCCGGGTAGTATCTGCACGACGCGCATGGTCGCCGGAGTGGGCGTGCCGCAGGTCACGGCCATCCTCGAATGCGCCGCCGAGGGGGCGCGCCGCGGCGTCGCTATCGTCGCCGACGGGGGCATCAAGTACTCCGGAGATCTCGTCAAGGCGCTCGCTGCCGGGGCGTCGGCGGCCATGCTCGGTGGCCTGCTCGCTGGCACCGACGCTGCTCCCGGCGAGGTCGTGCTGTATCAGGGGCGCTCCTACAAAACCTACCGCGGCATGGGCTCAGTCGGTGCGATGCAGCTGGGCTCCAAGGACCGCTATTTCCAAGAGAGCCAGCACGACGTCTCCAAGCTCGTACCCGAAGGCGTCGAAGGGCGGGTGCCGTACAAGGGCCCGCTAGCTGCGACCATCCACCAACTGGTCGGCGGCCTGCGATCGGGCATGGGCTACACCGGCAGCGCCGACCTCGCCGCGTTGCGCGAAGGCACGCGTTTCGTGCGCATCACCAACGCCGGCCTCGCCGAGAGCCACGTGCACGACGTGGTGATCACCCACGAAGCGCCCAACTACAGCCGCTAGGAAACCGCCCCATGTCGCCACCCGACCAGCGCATCCTCATCCTCGACTTCGGCTCGCAGACCACGATGCTGATCGCCCGGCGGATCCGCGAGCTGCGCGTCTACTCTGAGATCTGGCCCTGCACCAGCTCGTTTGAAGCGATCGCCGCCTTCGCTCCCGCCGGCATCGTCCTCTCTGGCGGCCCGGCGTCGGTCTACGATGACGACGCACCCGGCGTCGATCCTGCGCTCTTCGAGATGGGCGTACCGATCCTGGGCATCTGCTATGGGGCGCAGCTGATGTGTGCGCGCCTGGGCGGTCAGGTTCTTGCGTCCAACGAACGCGAGTACGGCGCCTCGCGGATCGTCATCGATCTGCCACGCGGCGTCCTCGCCGGCTTCGCGCCGGGCGTCGCGGAGCCCGTCTGGATGAGCCACGGCGACCGCATCGATCAGGTTCCGCCAGGCTTCGACGTGCTCGCGCGCAGCGACGGCGGCATCGTCGCTGCGGTCGCCGATACCGAGCGGCGCTTCTTCGGGCTGCAGTTCCACCCCGAGGTGGTGCACACCCCGGGTGGCCGCGCGATGCTCAGCGACTTCGTCATCGAGGTCTGCGGCTGCACTCCGACCTGGACGATGGCCCGTTTCGTCGATACGGCCGTCGCGGCGATCCGCGCCCAGGTCGGCGAGGGCAGGGTGCTGTGTGGCCTCTCGGGGGGGGTCGACTCTAGCGTCACCGCCGCGCTGCTGCACCGGGCGATCGGCGACAGGCTGACGTGCGTGCTGGTCGACAACGGCCTGCTCCGCAAGGGCGAGGCCGCCGACGTCAAGAAGATCTTCGGTGACGGCATGGGGCTGCCGCTTGTGGTTGTCGACGCCAGCGAGACCTTCCTTGGTCAGCTCGCCGGCATCATCGACCCCGAGCGCAAGCGCAAGATCATCGGCAACGCCTTCATCGAGGTCTTTGACGCCGCCGCGGCCGCGACCGGCGAGGTCTACGATTTCCTCGCCCAAGGCACTCTCTATCCCGACGTCATCGAGTCGGTCTCTTTCCGGGGCCCGAGCGCGACGATCAAGAGCCACCACAACGTCGGCGGGCTGCCCGATCACATGAAGATGACCTTGGTGGAGCCACTGCGCGAGCTCTTCAAGGATGAGGTGCGGGTCCTGGGGCGCGAGCTGGGCCTGCCCGGCAACCTGGTGGACCGCCAGCCCTTCCCTGGTCCGGGTCTCGCTGTGCGCATCGTCGGTGAGGTGACGCCGGAGCGCGCGCGGCTGGTGCGCGAAGCCGACGCGATCGTGCGCGCTGAGCTCGAGGCGTGGCCGGGTCATGGCGTGCTATGGCAGTACTTCTGCGTGCTCCTGCCGGTGCAATCGGTCGGCGTCATGGGCGACAAACGCACCTACGAAGCGACCGCGG
>CALGHC010000828.1 GCA_937915965.1 uncultured Myxococcales bacterium | reverse complement strand
CGTCGGCTCGATACGTCGGGATTCTTGCTTCGCGTTTCGGTCGAGGCGTAGCTTCGCCCTGGCGACAGGCTGGCGCGCCGGCGCGGGCGCAGTCGACCCGCTGTGTTCCAGAGGGACGGCGGTATGGCTGCCTGCGATCGAGCTGACCCGACCGGCTGCCTGCGCCGCCGGCATCGGCGGTGGGCCCTCCTCGATGGCAGGCGCATCCATCTTCGCCGTGCTGCCAAAGTCGCGTAGCTCGGCTTCGGCCTCCTCTTGTGTGGGCTTCAAGCCGATCTCGGTGACGGCGCGACCACCGTCGAGGCGCGACTGAATCTCATTGCGCAGCTCGTCCCCGTAGGCGCGGGTCGCAGCGGGGCGCCGCCGCGCTCGGCCATCGAGTACGCTGCGCAGGGCGTCGACCAGTTCGCCGGCACTCTGGAATCGATCGGCAGCGTCCTTCTCGAGTAGCCGGGCGACGATCCGTTGCAAGGCGTCAGGGACCTGCGCGTCGGGCGCCTGGTCGGCGATCCGCGGCGCTGGCTCTGATACGTGCGCGGCGAGCACCTCGAAGGTGCTGCGGCGATCGCTGAAGAGGTGCCAGCCCGTGAGCATACGCCAGGCCAGCGCCCCGACCCCGTACAGGTCCGACCTGGCGTCGACGGGGGTGCTCATGACCTGCTCGGGAGACATGTAAAAGGGCGTGCCGAGGACCATCTGCTTGGAATCGATGGTCGCGCCGTCCATCGCTCCGGCGACCTTGGCCAGACCGAAGTCGAGCAGCTTGACCGTCTCGCTGCCGTCTTCGCTGCGCATCACCATGATGTTGTCGGGCTTGACGTCGCGGTGGACGATGCCGGCCTCGTGGGCCTCGCCCAGCGAGTGGCAGACCTGCAGGAGGATCGCGCACGTGCGCGCGGAGTCGAGGCGCTGCTCGCGATCGAGCACGACGTCGAGTGGCTCGCCATCGAGCAGCTCCATGACGATGTAGGGCTGCTCGCCGAGCTGACCGCAGTCGTGCACACGCACCGTATGGGGCGACGCGAGTCGCGACATCGCCCGCGCCTCGCGCAGGAAGCGGCGGACCAGATGGCTGTCGTCGACCAGCTTCTCGTCGAGCAACTTCAGCGCCATCGGCGTGCCGAGGCGAACGTGCTCGATCGCGTAGACCGTGCCCATCGCGCCCGAACGGATCACGCGGTCCAGGCGGTAGCGGTTGTCGATCACTCGGCCGATCAGCTCGTCACCGGTGGGCCGGCGCACCGCCGCTTCGCGCAGGCGCCGGTCGAGCTCGATCCGCAGCTCCTCGCCGTAGATCGCTGTCGCGCCGCGCACGGCAGGACCCTGCCGGGTCCACTGGCGCTCGCCCGTGGCGATGGCGCTGGTGTCGTCGATCAGCGGCGTGCCGTCGGCCGCACAGCGTTCGATCCCGTCGGCATATCGTTGGTTGCAGACCGGGCAGACGCGCACGGGGAAGGGCCTCCACTGAAGGTCTCGCCAGTCTCAGCGATTCGGCGCGATCCGTCCACTCGCGCCGCAGTCTCGGTCGCGGCCGCGGCTTCTCTCGCTCCTACCGCACGGCGAGGCCATAGACGATCTTGTCGCCGCCGCCGTACACCGTGCAGGCGCCGCCCTTCGCCCACTTGCGCGGCTTGCCGGTCGCGCCGCAGAACTCGCCGCCGCTAGCGTCGATCCAGCCCTCGATCGGCGTGGAGTCCGAGTCGCACACCCAACTCGACGAGATCGCGTTCTTCGAGAAGCAGACGGGGATGTTGGTGTTGTTGCCGGCGTAGTAGCCGGTGCGCAGCTGCAACGCGTCGGCGAGCTGGACGAGCTTGGCGACGTCGCCGCCGCCACCCTTGTAGGTCTTCGTGTCCCATACGAGCTGGCCGGCAGCGGCGTGTGTGAGCTTGTCGCCGCTCTTGCCATTGGGGATCATCACCTCGGTGAAGGTCAGGCCGCTGGCGTCGACCGAGTACTCGCTGGTCTCAAGGGCGTTGCCCACCGATCCGAACGCGGTTACGCCGAGCACCCGCGTCTTGCCGGCGTTGTCGGTGTCGCTGTTGACGACCGCGATCCAGGTCCAGCCGCCGCCGCCGGTCTCCATGTCGCACCAGACCTGCACTTCCTCGGCGCCAGGCTTGATCCAGTAGGCGCCGCTGCCTTTGCCGCCACCTGCGGCCAGCAGCGCCTTGCAGCTGAGGGCCGGGTTGCCTTCGCTGCCGACCGCGCCCGTGTTGAGTGGTTCCCAGGATTCGCCGGTGCAGCCGTAGAAGCGCTTCTGGCCGGGCACGAAGACCAGGCGACCCGCACTGGCCGCGTCGCAAGCCGGCAGAG
>CALGHC010000827.1 GCA_937915965.1 uncultured Myxococcales bacterium | reverse complement strand
TTTGCCGCCTGGCCTCTGCCACCATTCGACGCCTGGGTCGGCGTGCCGACCTGGTGGCCGCGCCGGACCAGCGACGCCAACGCCCTTGCGGCGGGGCTGCTGCGCCGCGGCGACACCGTGCAGGTGATCGCCTGCGCGCCAGACTGCGCCACCAAGGGCGCGATCGCGTCGCTCGCAGGTGGCGCCGTCCTGCCCCTGCGTGCCCTTCGGGCGATGCCGGTTCCGGACGAGGTCCTGCTCGAGACCGATTTCGACCGCCACCTCGTCGGGCGGGTCATCGTCGGGCGTGCCCCGGTCCACCAGCGCCCCGACCGCCGCAGCGCGACCATTCGCCGTGAACGCCATGCATACCTTGTCGCCTTCCTCGCGGACGCAAAGGCGCCGGCCGGCTGGCTGCATCGGGTCCGCGGCGGCTGGATGCGCGCGGCGGACGTCAAGCTCCTGCAGGCGACCAGCTTCCACGGGGTCGACATGCCCAAGCTGCCGTTGGGCTTCGTCTCGCGCCGGATCCGCGTGCGCGCCACCAAGACCGCACCCGAGCGAATCTGGCAGCGGTACGACACGGTTCAGGTTGAAGCGGTCCGCGGCGGCGCGGTCGTGACCACCGACGGTGCCCGCCTGCCGCGCGACGCGGTCCGGATCGCCTGGCCCCGGCGCCGCCCGCTGGCCATCCCCAAGGGGCGCCGTTGGGTACACGTCGACCTGGCTGAGCAGGTCCTGGTCGCGTGGCGCGCGGGCGTGCCACATCGGGCCACCCTCATCTCGTCCGGCAAGGCGGCGACGACGACCCGGCCAGGTCTATACCGCATCCTCTCCAAGGTGCGCCTTGGCGTGATGCGTGGTGGGGGACCGGAGCCGTATTTGGCCGAATCGGTGCCCTGGATCATGCACTTTTGGCAAGGCCAGGCGCTCCACGCTGCCTGGTGGCACGACGGCTTCGGTGCCGTCCGCTCGCATGGCTGCATCAACTTGCCCCCCGCCGACGCACGCTGGCTCTTCGACTGGGCCGTGCCCGCGCTGCCGGCAGCGTGGCGCGGCGTCCTGGTTGGGCCCAAGGACATCGCGCTGTGGGTGCTCGTCGAGCGGCGGACGCCACCGTCCGGCCGCGCGCCAATTCCGCCCGAGGTCGAGATCGACCGACGGTGCGTCGACATCGGCACCGGGCCCCGTCCGCCCGACTGCGTCTTCGACCTCGACGTGCCAAAAGACGGCACCGTCGACACGCCCAGGCAGACCCCGCGGTGAGTGAACGCCAACGCGTGAGCCGCTCGCGCCCGCGTGGGATCGCAAGCCCAAGCGGCACAGAGGCAGAGGAAGCCATGGCGCAGACCGCGACGACAGGAACGACAAGGCTCCCGCGTCTGGACGCCATCGACGAGCGGCTGCGCAAGCTGCGGCCGGCCGTCATCCATGGCCTGACCCTGGCCCTTCTCGCCTTGGTCGGTGGGCTCGACTACTGGACCGGCAGCGAGTTCTCGTTCTCGGTCTTCTATCTCGCGCCGATTGCCATGGCGGCCTGGTATGGCGGCCCTCGCAGCGCCGCGTTCGCGCCTGCGCTCGCCGCGGCGACCTGGTTCGTCTCTGACGCGAGCGCCGGGCACAGCTATAGCCATCCGGCGATCCCTTGGTGGAACGCTGCCGTGCGTTTGGGCTTCTTCGTGCTGGTCGCGAGCCTGCTGGTGCGACTGCGCAGCCTGCTGCGCGATGCCCGGCGTGCCGCCGATCACGATGTCCTCACGGGCGCGCTGAACTCGCGGTCCTGGCACGTTCGTCTCGCTGAGGAGACCGCGCGCTGCCGTCGGCAAGCCGCCCCGCTGACAGTGGGATACATCGACCTCGACCACTTCAAGACGGTGAACGACCGTTCTGGCCACGCAGCCGGTGACGCGTTGCTGCGACTCGTCGTCGCGACCCTCCAGGCCACGGTCCGCCCCGGCGACGTGGTCGCCCGGGTCGGCGGCGACGAGTTCGCTTTCTTCCTCGCCGGGGCCTCGCCCGGCGAAGCCGCGGTGGTCGCGGGACGCCTGCGCGACGCCGTGCGCGAGGCCATGACCTCGCGGGGATGGCCAGTCACCGCCAGCATTGGCGCCGCCACCTATGTGACGGTCCCAGCAGATGTGGTGACGATGGTGCGCGCCGCCGACGCCTTGATGTACGCCGCGAAGGCGGGCGGGCGGGACGGTGTTCGGCACGACATTATCGGCGACACAGCCGACTCCGACTTGGATCGCGACGAGGCGACCTGACGAGGCGACCTGACGAAGTGGCTGGCACCCCGACGCCGGCCAACGTGTTTCATCCCTGCGACAAGGGGGGGATGGATACGAATGAATGATGCGCTCTGCAGGAGGTCTTGCTGATGTCGACGCCCGACAGTGCCCGCACTGAGCTGTTCAACTTCCTCGTTTGGACCGTCCTGTTCGTTGCAGCGGCTGGCTACTGTGGCGCTCGTGCCCTGGTCCTGAATCGGCTCGACACGACCGCTGGATATGTTGCGCCGGCCTACACGAAGCTGACGGCTCGGGCCGGGGGGGGGAAGAGCACCAGCTATGTGGTCGAGTACGCGTTTGACGTGGACGGCAAGCTGCACACCGGCAAAGGGTCGATCCGCCAGCCACCTGAGCGGGCGATCACCGTGTTCTTCGACCCGCAGGATCCAAGCGAAAACTGGCCAGACCGCCCCGGGCTCTGGTTCCCGGGCATTGTCTGCGCCGTGCTGGCCGCCTTGTCGATTGCCTCCGGGCTGGCTTGGCGCAAAGCCCGTCACCGCGAAGCCGCGGCCGCCGCAGGTCAGGAGGTCTCTTGACCCAGGCGAGATCTTCAGCCTGATGCGCCGCAACAGCTCGGCCCTGACGGTCGCAGACGCGGTCTTTGGGTCTGATGGTGAAGATCATGCTTGGCAAATTTACGTAATAAATACATGATAGTCGTGCCGGCGCCGCGTGTCTTCAATGGGTCGCATGGCGCGGACGAAAAGAACGGAAACGCAGTCGTGGCACGATGGACCTGGCGCTGCCGGCTCGCGAGAGACGACGCAGACCACCGGAGGAGCGTGGCCGCCGCGCGGACGTGGCCGTCGACGCCCTCGCGATGGACCTGCTCAAAGACAGCGAACGCGGCCGCGCCAACGGCTTGATGTATGGCTCCAAGTATCTGGGGACCATTGTGGACGGCGCCGGTCTGTCCTGGGTCGTGGCGGTCTCCGGCCTGCAGGTGGCGTTGATTGTCCAAGTGGTGTTGCTGGGCGCCATCTTCCTGTTGCCGTTGTTGCTGCGCGAGCGGTCGGAGGATCTGCTCTGGGGCTGGCACCGTGCCGCGGTCGCCGGCGTGCCCCAGCCCCGGTTCGTGGTGTTGATGCCCACTGCCGTAGCCGTCTCGCGCCTGGCCGCCGGCAAGCGTCTCTTCGTCGGGCTTTTCGGTGACCTCTACCGCGCCTTTACTCTACGCAGCACGCTGTTGGGGCCGGTCTGGCGGTGACCTCGCACCTGGGCATCGGCGTGCTCTCCACCGTCGGCGCGGTGCTCTACACCCAACGGTTGGGCTTCGCAGCGACCACCCACGGCCAATTGGAGGGCACCGCCTACTTCGTCGGCCTCTTCGGGGCCGTTGGCGGCGGCTTCCTGGCCGATCGATTCGGCGCCAAGCGCATGATCGAGTTCGGCATGTTGGGTCTGGCCTCGCTCTTGGCTGCGCTCGCCGCCCTCGAGCCGTGGTGGGATCAGAAGGCGATCGCCATCGCTCTGCTCTACGCCGAACCGGCGTTCAGTTCCATCGCGTCGGTGGGCATGTTCTCCCCGCTCATGGGCATCTCCTGGCCAGATCGATCGGCTACCCGCAGGCTGTTCCACCGGCCTCGGGCAGGCTAGAGTGACCTCTCTGGAGGGCGGGACAGATGATCCCGGCACGCTCCACGTCCGGCAATTGAGGTAGCCCCAGCCGCTATGACCACACCGCTCGTCACCGACTCCGCTGGCATCCTGTTCGCCCTCGCCGGCAACGCAGCGCTCTGGTTCTGGCTCGAACGCCGCACCCAGGCGCGGATCTTCCGTTTCTTCCCGCCGCTGATCTTCATCTACATGCTTCCGGCCGTCTTCTCGAACACCGGCGTGCTGCCCCACGACTCCCCCACCTACGACTGGATGGGGCGCTATCTGCTGCCCATCTTCCTGGTGCTCCTGCTGCTGGATGTGGACGTGCGGGGAGCTGTGCGGGTCATGGGTCGCGGTGTGCTGGTGATGCTCGCAGGCACCGCTGGCGTGGTCATCGGCGCGCCCATCGCGTTCCTGGCGGTGCACAGTTGGCTGGGTCCGGAGGCCTGGAAGGGGTATGGCGCTCTGGCCGGCTCCTGGATTGGCGGCACCGGTAACATGGCCGCCGTGGCCGAGGGCCTGAAGACCCCTGGTGATGCCTTTGGTCTGGCCATCATCGCCGACAACGCGGTGTACCTGGTCTGGCTGCCCATCTTGCTGGTCAGCAAACAATTTGCCGGCCAGTTCAACCGCTTCACCGGCGTGGACGAAGGCCGACTCGCCCGCATGAGGGCCGCCGCGGAGGCCCTGCTCACCGACAAGGGCAGACCGGGCATGCGGCATGTGCTCTACCTCATCGGCATCGCCTGTGGCGTGACGTTTGTGGCGGGCGAGCTGGCGCAGTTGTTGCCCGAGTTCAAGCCCGTCCTCGGCACCAGCACCTGGCGCATCCTGCTGGTGACCAGCCTCGGCCTGCTGCTGTCGTTCACACCGGCCAAACGAATCCCCGGCAGCCAGATGCTCGCCATGGCCCTGGTCTACCTGTTTGTGGCGCGAATGGGGGCCAAGGCGTCGGTGGACGGCCTGGCCGGCCAGGCGTTGCCATTTGTGGCCGGTGCCTACCTGTGGATCTGCATCCACGGGGCGTTTCTGCTGCTGGCGGCGAAGCTGCTTCGGGCTGATGTGCACACCACGGCCATTGCCAGCGCGGCGAATATCGGCGGCGCGGCCAGCGCGCCGATTGTGGCGGCGTACCACGATGAGCGCTTGGTGCCGGTCAGTATCCTGATGGCGTTGATTGGCTACGCTGTGGGCAACTACGCGGCGTTTGCCGCCGCCTGGCTCTGTGTCTGGGTTGTTGGTTGACGCGCGGTCTCAACGGCCCGGCGCAACAGCCGCCCGCGCCACGCCGGCATTGACGCCGCCACGGGCACCGACGCCGTCACGGGCACCGACGCCGTCACGGGAACCGACGCCGCCACGGGCACCGATACGGACACGGGCGCCGACACGGCCACGGACG
>CALGHC010000826.1 GCA_937915965.1 uncultured Myxococcales bacterium | reverse complement strand
CGCTGGTGGCCAAGGTCCAGGGCAACAACGCCGTGATGAACCGCAAGAACACCGCGCAGTGGCGCAACAAGAAGCTCATTGGCGACACGACCAGCTTGTCGGAAGAGAACGCCCTGGGCCCGGCCTACGACAGCATCGGCTTCACCGACGTGATGATCCGCAGCCTCAAGAACCCCACGCGCAACCTCGGCTGGCGCCACGGCATCCAGCTCGTCAGCGCCTGGCACGTCGTCGACGCCGGCAAGCGGATCGATGACGGCACCAAGCTCTTCGGCTCGATCATGAACCTCGACTATCCGGGCCAGCCCGACGCCGGCCACCACAACGACTGCAGCGAGCTGAAGTTCGGCTTCCTCACCGGCGACTGGTCGCAGAACAACACCGGCATCGTCGGACACGGTATGCCCCACGGCCACGCCGGCGGCGTCGTCGGCGCCTCCCTCTTCGATCCAGGCGGCACCAAGAGCCACAACTATGGGCCCGACGACGGCAAGCGCACCAACTGCGTCACGGACTTCTCGGTCGGTGGCGGCTACAGCGACGCCGGCAGCGGCATCAACGCGCACGCGATCAACGCGCACTGGTGGGGCGCGGGCAACAGCTTCACCAACAGCTGGGCGGCACACGGCATCTTCGTGCGCTAGCGTGTCTGGCGACGCGGCCAACGTAGCCGTGTCTGGCAACGCGGCCGTGTCTGGCGACGTAGCCGTGTCTGGCAACGCGGCCGTGTCTGGCGACGCAGCCGCGTCTGGCAACGCAGCCGTGTCTGGTAACGCAGCCGACGCAGCTGGAGGGCTCTATTTCTGGAGGGCTCTATTTGTCGGCCATGTGCCAGACCCCATCCCAATCGCGGGGAGGGGGCGCCTCGGTGAAGTGGCGGCACCGGTTGGCATAGATGCGCGCGACGCCGTCGTCGCCGGCAGCGAGCGCGCGCTCGAAGACAGCCAGCGCGTCGCCCCAGGCCTGATCGCGGTACAAGGCGATCCCCGCGCTGGTGTGTTCAAAGACCTCGGCCATGTAGGGGAAGTCCTCGAGATCGTGGGCGTCGAGTGGCTCGTAGACTGCGACGGGCTCGTTCTTGCCTTGCACCCGGATCCGGTCGACCTCGCGCATCTGCATGGGCTGCGTCAGCGCCGCGCGGGTGAACTCCGAGACGAGCAGCCTGGTCTGGTAGGCCTTGTTGGCGCTCTCGAGGCGAGCCGCCAGGTTCACGCCATCACCGATCACCGTGTAGTCCATCCGCCGGCTCGAGCCGATGTTGCCCGACAAGACCTCGTCGGTGCTGATGCCGATGCCGATGTTGACCGGCACAGTGCCGAGGGCTTCGCGGCCGATGTTGTACATGCGCAGGGCCTGCAGCATCTCGATTCCGGTGCGGACCGCGTTGTCGGCGTCGCTCGCGCCGGGGAAGGGAGCGCCAAAGACCGCCATGATCGCGTCGCCGATGTACTTGTCGAGGATGCCTTCGTTGCTCATGATCAGATCGGCCATGATCGTGAAGTACTCGTTGAGCATCCGGACCGTCTCCTGGGGGCCGCTGCGCTCCGAGAAGGTCGTGAAAGCGCGGATATCGCTGAAGAGGATGGTGGCCTTCTGCAGGGTGCCGCCGAGCGCGTCCTCGCCCTCTTCGAGCAGCTTGTCGGCGACCTCCTTGGGCATGTAGCGCGCCATGGTGCTACGCAGGCGCTTCTCCTGTGAGATGTCGTCGAGCATCAGGATGCCGCCCAGCCGGGAATCCTCCGTGTCGGTCAGCGGCAGGATCGACAGGTTGACCGACGCAGACCGCCGTCGGCGATCGTCGTCCTCGAGGGTCTTGCCGTCGTCGTCCTCCTCGCGCAGCCACAAGACCACGTCCATGGCGGTGTCGGTCTTGCCCTCAGCGAGCACGCGCGCGACCGAGTCGGCGATCCAGGCGTTGTGCGCGCGGAAGAAGCTGGCGGCTGGCTGGCCGACCAACGTCGAGTCGTCGTCCTTGTCGAGGCGGAACAGCCGTCGGGCGGCGCCGTTGGCCTTTGCCAGCACGCCGTCGGCGCCGAACGTGATGACGCCGCTGCTCATGCTCTCGAGGATCGCCTCGCTGTAGTTGCGCATGCGGACGACCTCTTCAAAGAGGCGCGCGTTCTCCAGGGCGATCGCCGCCTGGGCGGTGAAGGCGGCGATCCGCTTCTCGTCCGTCTCGTCGAAGGGACCCTCGCGCTTGTTCAACACCTGGATGACGCCGACGCCGACGCCCTCCTTGGTCTGCACACGCATGCAGAGCATGTTGCGGGTCCGGTAGCCGGTCTTGCGGTCGATCTCGGGGTTGAAGCGGTCGTCCTTGTAGACATCCGGGATGTTCACGGTGACGCCGGTGGTGAAGACGCTGCCGGCGATGCCGACGTCCGATGGGATGCGGATCTCCTTGCTCTCAAGGCCCTGCGCGACATTCGACCACAGCTCGCCGGTCCGCCGGTCGTGGAGAAACAGCGTGCTGCGGTCGGCGTCGAGGATCTCGGTGACCGTGTCCATGATGAGGTGGAGCAACGGCTGCAGCTTGAGCTCTTGTGAGATCGCCGTGGTGACCTCGAGCAGACGCGACTCTTGTTCGATGACCCGGCGGATCTGCCGGCCCACCAGATCACGCACCTGGGCGCGGAAGGTGACCAGGACGACAAACAGCGCGACGAGCGACACGACGATGGCGAGGAAGAGCGGGTGATCGACGAGGTCATAGATAGACAAATCAGCCTCAACCAGACCGTCGCCTCCCGCCGCCCACGCAGCAGCTGGCG
>CALGHC010000825.1 GCA_937915965.1 uncultured Myxococcales bacterium | reverse complement strand
AGCGTGCACGGCTGACCGTCGCCGCAGTACTTCTTCGGGTTGAGCACGCGCCGGATGCGATGTGAACCGCCGTCGGCCACGTAGATGTGGCCCGCAGGTCCAACCCCCAGCCCCGTCGGCTCCACGAAGGTGGCCGCCGCGCCGAAGCCGTCGACGCTGCCGGAATCGCCACTGCCCGCGAGCGTCGAGACCACGCCACCGGAGAGCAGACGCAGCCGCCGACCGGGACTCAGGTCCCCGATCACCAAGTCACCATTGGGCAGCATCGCCAGCGAAAAGGGGTTACCAAACGCGGCGGACTTGGCCGGCCCATCCACCACCGCGCTCACGCCCGTGCCCGCCACAGTGGAGACGATTCCGCCGAGAATCCGGCGGATCCGCTTGTTGTTGAGGTCCGCAACATACACCGCGCCACCGGCCGCGACGGCCACATCGTAGGGCGAGTAGAACCCTGCCGAGCTCGCCGCGCCATCGACGTAGCCGGCCGTGCCGGAGCCCGCCAGCGTGCTCACCTTGCCGGTCTTGTCGATCGTGCGAATGCGGTGGTTGCCCGAGTCGGCGAACACCGTCGTCCCGGCGCTGTCCATCGCCAAGCCGCCGGGGCCCTTGAACTGCGCGCTGCTGCCGTAGCCGTCCTGAAAACCGGCCACGCCCGAGCCAGCCATCGACCCCACCGTGCCGTCAGCAGCGAGCTTGCGGAGGCGGTAGTTATTGCGATCCCAGATCACCAACACACCATCACCACCCATGACCAAGCTGTCCGGGTTCTTGAACTGCGCGCTGGTGCCCTTTCCGTCGAGGAATCCGGCCGTTCCGCTGCCCGCGAAGGTGCTGACCAAGCCGTCGGTGCCGATCTTGCGGATGCGGTGGTTGTTGTAGTCCGTCACGTACAGGTTGCCGGCCTTGTCAGCGGCCACGTCGCGCGGGCCGTTGAACTGGGCATAGAGCGCCTTGCCGTCCGAGAAGCCCGCCGTGCTGCCCGCCACCGTGGTGACGAGGCCGAGGCCGTTCTGGCACTTGCCGGCCGCGCAGGTCTCGCCAACCGTGCACGCGTCGCCATCGGAGCAGCCCTCGCCGTTGTGCGGGTTGCTGCAGGCGCCGCTGAGGGTGTCGCAGACGTCGTCGGTGCAGACGTTGCTGTCGCTGCACGTGTTGGTCTTGCCAACGCATTGCCCGCCGCTCGTGCACTTGGTGGCGCTCGTGCACGCGTTGTTGTCCTCGCAGGCGCTGCCCGTCGCCAGCGCCTTGAAGGCGCAGCCGCCGGCCTTGGGATCGCAGCTGTCGGCGGTGCAGAGCTTGTGGTCGTCGCATAACTTCACGCCCGACAGCACCACACGAATGCGATGATTGCCCCGATCGGCCACGGCGAGGTGGCCAGCGGGATGCACGGCCAGCCCAAACGGCCCGTTGAGCCGCCCGTTGGTGCCAAAACCGTCCTGGTTACCGGGCTCGGCGCCAAACACCGCGTCCACTTGGCCCTTGTTGAGCTGCAGCAGGCGATGCTGGCTATAGGACACGATCCAGAGCGCCCCGGACTTATTGAACGCGACGTCGTAGATGTCGCCCAGCCCCGCCACCAAGGCCGATCCGGCCGAATACGTGGCCGATCCGCTGCCCGCCACGGTGGTCACGTTGCCCGCCGGATCGATGCGCCGCACACGCCGATTCGTCGTGTCCGCGACGAAGACGTTGCCCGTCTTGTCGATGTCGAGACCGCGCGGATTGTAGAACTTCGCCGAGGAGCCCGGACCATCCTGATAGCCGTAGCTGCCTTGACCCGCGAGCGTGCTGACGACCCCATTCACCCCGATCTTTCGGATGCGAAAGTTGCCCGCGTCGCTCACGACCACGTTGCCCGCGCTGTCGACCGCGACGCCGTAGAGCGCCTTGAACTGCGCCTGCGCCTTGGGGCCGTCGACGTAGCCGCTGGTGCCCGCGCCCGCGAAGGTGCTGACCGTGCCATTCGGCTGAATGCGCCGCACCCGCCAGTTGGACGGCCCCACCACCAACACCGAGCCGTCGTTGGCCCGCGTCAGGTCTTCGGGGTACGTGAAGCGCGCGACTTGGCCTGGACCGTCCGCAAAACCCGCGACGCTGCCTGCGACCGTCGTCACCGTGCCATCAGGCGTGACCTTGCGAATCCGATGGTTTTGGCGATCCGCCACCCACACGTCGTCGCCGACCCAGGTGACCGCGCCGGGGTAGTAGAACGTCGCCGCGCCGCCCTTTCCGTCCGCAAAACCGGCCGTTCCGCTGCCGGCCAAGGTCTCAAGCTTCGGCAGCTCCGCGCTGCAGCTGCCGAGGTAACACGCCTCGCCCGCGGTGCACGCCGAGCCGTCATCGCAGGTCAAGCGGTTGTGCTCGTTGGCGCACACGCCGAGGAAGGGATCGCAGCTGTCGGTGGTGCAGCTGTTGCCGTCCTCACATGTTTTTGTCTTGCCGCTGCATTTGCCGTTGGTGCTGCACGACGAGTTGGCGATGCACGCGTCGTTGTCGGTGCAGGCTGTGCCCTGCTTGGCGTTGACATGCACGCAGCCGCCCTGCTTTGGGTCGCAGCTGTCAGTCGTGCAGACGAGGTGGTCATCACAGCCGAGCGCGCCGAGGTCGACGCGGCGAATACGATGCGCGTCGCTCGCGGCCATCCACAGCCGGCCTTGGCCGTCGACGTCAAGGCCGTAGCCGTAGGTCATGACGTTGGCCACATGCAGCCCGCCGTCGACGACGAGGCCGGTGCCGGCGATCAGCGTCGACACCACGCCTTTGTGCAGCAGCCGCAAGCTGCGGTAGTCGCGGAGAAACACGCGCCCATCCAGCGCGACAGCGAGCGCGTTGGGGTAGGTGAACGTCGCCGAGCTCGCCGCGCCGTCTTGCTGGCCGCTGCCGCCGCTGCCCGCGACGGTCGTGACGACGCCCGTGGTGGAGATCTTGCGGATGCGGCGGTTGCTGTAATCGGCGACAAACACGGCGCCGTCGCTGTCTACCGCGATGCCGCGCGGCGTGTAGAACTTCGCCGACGAGCCGGGCCCATCAACGTGCCCTGCGACGCCTGAGCCCGCCAATGTACCAACCAGCCCGCCGGGCGTGATCAGCCGCACGCGATGCGTACCGGAGTCGCTGACGTAGACCGTGCCCTTGACCGACGCGGCGATGCCCCACGGGTAGCTGAACTTCGCTTGGCCACCGGGCCCGTCGACGTAGCCGTTCACCCCGGTGCCCGCCAGGGTTGTCACCACACCAGCCGGGCTGATGCGGCGCACGCGGT
>CALGHC010000824.1 GCA_937915965.1 uncultured Myxococcales bacterium | reverse complement strand
CCGAGACCACCTTCGCGCCACCGCCAGCCCGCTTCGAGGCAGGCACGCCGCACATCGCCGGGGCGATCGGCCTGGGCGCAGCCATCGACTGGCTGGGCCGCGTCGGCATCGAGGCGATCGGCGCCCACGAGGCGCGCCTGCTCGAGCGCGCCACCAAGGGCCTCGCCGCCCTGCCCGGTCTGCGCCTGATCGGAACCGCCGCTGAGAAGGCCGCCGTCGTCTCGTTCGTGATCGACGGCGCCCACCCCCACGACATCGGCACCCTGCTCGACGCCGCCGGGGTCGCGGTGCGCGCGGGCCACCACTGCGCCCAGCCGGTGATGCAGTTCTTCGGGATCCCGGCGACCACGCGCGCCTCGTTCTCGGCCTACAACACCGTCAGCGACGTCGACGCGCTGATCGCAGCGGTCCAGGATGTGGTCGAGACCCTTGGCGTCGGCGGTGCGACAGCAAACGCCGACGCCGCGAGCGAGAACGACGTGCTTGCCGGCTTCAGGGACCTGTATCAAGAGGTGATCCTCGACCACAGCAAGCAGCCGCGGAACTTTGGGACGATCGCGCCGGCGAGCCACGAGGCCGACGGCTACAATCCGCTGTGCGGCGACCACGTCCACGTCACGCTGCGCCTCGACGACGCCGGTCGCATCGAGAAGATCGGCTTTGAGGGCCAGGGCTGCGCGATCTCGACCGCCTCGGCGTCGACGATGACCGAGGCCCTCGCCGGCATGTCCCGCGACGAGATCTCGCGCCTCTTCGAGACCTTCCACGATCTCGTCACCGGCAAGGTCAGCGACGAGGACGCCGTCGAGCTGGGCAAGCTCACCGCCTTCAGCGGCGTCGCCGGCTTCCCGATGCGGGTGAAATGCGCGACCCTCGCGTGGCACACCCTGAACGCCGCCCTGGCGGGTTCAGGCGAGGTCACGACCGACTAGAGCGCCGAACCGCGGTGGGCGCCCGAACAGCTTCGAGGAGCGCCCGCCATGACAACCCACCCGGTAGCGGTCGATCTGACCGGCAAGGTCGCCCTGGTGACCGGCGCCAACGCCGGCATCGGTCGCGAGACCGCGCGCGAGCTGGCCCGGGCTGGCGCGCGCGTCTTCCTCGCTTGCCGGTCTGAACCACGAGCGCGCGAGGCGATCGACGACATCCGCGCGACGGTCGCCGACGCGCAGCTGGACTTCCTCGCCCTCGATCTCGCCGATCTCGGCCAGATCCGCGAGGCCGCCGCGACCTGGCTCGCCCTCGATCTGCCCCTGCACCTGCTCATCGCCAACGCTGGCCTCGCCGGTCACCCCGGCCAGACGGCCGACGGCTTCGAGCTCACCTTTGGCGTCAACCACATTGGCCATTACCTGCTCGTGCGGCTGCTGACCGACCGGGTGATCGCCTCGGCGCCCGGGCGCATCGTCGTCGTGTCGAGCCGCTCGCACTACGACAGCCGCGGCCTGAACTGGCAGCGCTTCACCGGTCGCACCCGCGGCCTCTTTGGCCTCAAGGCCTACTCGGACTCGAAGCTCGCCAATGTGATCTTCGCCAGCGAGCTGGCGCGGCGCCTCGCCGGCACGGGGGTCGACACCTACAGCCTGCATCCCGGCGTCGTCGCCTCGGAGATCTGGCGGCGCATCCCGTGGCCGATCCGGCCCATGGCCCTGAAGTTCATGATCACCAACGCCCAAGGAGCGCTGACCTCGCTGCACTGCGCGACCGCACCCGAGGCGGCCGGCCAGAGCGGCCTGTACTGGTCAGCCTGCGAAACCAAGCGCCCCAACCGGCTCGCCCTCGACGAGGCCCTCGCAGCGGAGCTGTGGCAACGCAGCGCGCGGTGGGTCGGATTGGAGCCCTAGCCGCAAACCTACCGAAGCCGACGGCTGGACCATGGCGAACGGCCAGCGCGCATGGCATTCTGCGCCGCGGAGGTGCCCGATGCGTTCATGGAACCACCCTCTCTGCTCGTCGCTGCCGCTGGCGGTCATGCTGGTCAGCACCCTGTTTTGGACCGCTTCTTGTGAGACCGAAGACGACGACGCCGGTGATGGCGGCGCGCTCATCGTCAGCGGTCTGTACGGACCGTGCGGCCTCGATGGCTTCGCCTGCGAGGACCCGCTGACATGCCTGCCAAGCCGGGCCAACCCGAGCGTCTTTGTGTGCACCAAGGGCTGCACGCCCTCGCCCAAGTGCCCCGAGAGCATCGCCAGCGGCGACTGCAAACCGCTCAACGCCTGCGAAGAGGGCTGCTGCGCGGTGAACAACATCTGGTACGACGTCGACAACCCGCTGACCTGCGGCGGCGCCGAGGTGCCGTCGGTTCGCAGTGATGGCTTCTGTCAGCCCTGGCCGTAGCGGCGGAAGATCCGGGTGGTGGACCCTGGTTGACCAGAACGGTTGACCAGAATGGCGCCGACGACTAGCCTCAGTGAGGAGGTGCGGCCATGGCAGGCGAGCCCATCAGCATCTACGAAGCCAAGACTCAACTGTCGAAACTCGTCGCCAGGGTGCTCGGTGGAGAGGAGATCGTCATCGCGCGCTCCGGCGTACCCGTGGCCCGCCTGGTGCCTATCCAAGCCCAGGCGGGTACCCGCCGCTCGGGCAGCGCCAGGGGTCAGATCCGTCTCGGCGACGACTTCGACGATCCGCTGCCCGATGACATCGCCCAGGCCTTTGGCGCATGAAGTTGCTGCTGGACACCCACGCGGGACTTTGGTGGCTCACCGACGACGCGCGATTGTCGGAGGCCGCGCGACGCGCCATCGAGGGGGCTGCGTCAGTGTACTGGAGCGTGGCCAGCTCCTGGGAAGTTGCGATCAAGGTGGGCCTGGGCCGACTCGACCTGCCCGAGCCCGTCGAGCCATTTCTGACGAAGCATCTGCACGCCAGCGGCTTTGAGGTGCTGCCGATCCAGCATCGCCACGCTTGCGCTGTGTTGGATCTTCCCGCCCTGCACCGCGATCCCTTCGATCGGCTGCTCGTCGCCCAGGCGTCGGTCGAGGAGCTCACCCTGGTGACCGGCGACGCCACGGTTTCGCGCTACCCGATCCAGACCCTCTGGTAGCCCAGACCAGCTGGCAGCCCGGACTATCTGGCAGCCCAGACTATCTATCTGGGAGCCCAGACTATCTGGGAGACTATGCTGCCAAACGATGCCCGGGTCGCGTGGTCGCGCGCGATGGCCCCGAAACGAACGTGCTGTCTCGTAACTCCAGGCGCGCCCAGCAGGACTCGAACCTGCGACCGTCGGCTTAGAAGGCCGATGCTCTATCCAACTGAGCTATGGGCACTCGTGCGGCGCGCCGGGCCTGCCCTGCGCGTCCTTGGCCGTTCGTGGCACGTCCACCAAGCAGCCGTCAAGCCGCGGCGCTAAGGCTTGCCCGCCGGCTTGTCGGGTGCGCCGCTGCCGTCGTCGGCGCTGCCTTCGCCGAGGGCTCGTTCGATGGACTCGCGGGTCTTGCCGACGCGCTTCTTGTCGGCCTTGTCGTGGCCGACGGCCTTCTCGAGGCGCTTCTCGGCGCGGTTCTTCTCCATCTTCAGGGCCAGACCGGCCTTGTCGATACCGTGGTCGCCGAAGTAGCTCTCGTTGGGGAAGAGGCGGCGCGCGGCCCACAGGGCGTCGGTCCAGTCGAGCCACTTCTCGACGGCGCAGGCGTCGATTGGGTCCTTGCCGCCCGAGAGCAGCTGTTCGCCCTTCTTGCAGCGGTCGCGCACCACGCCGGCGGGCAGGTCCGCCTCGCGTCGACCGTCGTGCAGATAGACGTAGCGGGTGCCGACGCGGCCGAGCAGGAGGGGATGATTGCGGCGCTCGCCGAAGATCGAATAGCCGGTGAAAGAGTTGAGGTACCGGGTGACACCGAGGGCGTGCAGGATCGTCGGCGCGACGTCGGTCGTGCCCGACAGGACCTGTATCTTCGCGGGCAGATCGTGCAGCGGATCGTGCAGCAAGAAAGGCACCTTGGCGAAGTTCCGGTTGGCGCGGTTGCCGAGGAAGATCGACTTGCTGATCAGGTTGCGGAAGGCGGCGTGGTCCGATGTCAGCAACCACATCGTCCGTTCTTTGCGTTCGGCCTCGAAGAGGAAGTCGCCGACCTTGCCCAGGGCAGCATCAGACGTGTGGTAACTCGCCAGCAGCTTGCGCGCCCGCTTGTCTGCGGGCACGTCGGGCATGCCAGGCACCTTGCCGTCTTCGCCGAGCTCAAGCGTGACCTCCTTGGGTCCCATGCCGGGTTCGTGCGTGTCGAGGGTCAAGAAGACCAACAGGAAAGGGCGGCCATCTTGGGCGCGGAGCTTCTCAAGGCGAACGATCTGCTCGATGACAAAGTCAGCCATGTCACGGTCGTAGAATCCCCATTGGCCTTGTTGGCGGTCAGGCCAGTGCTCGGCGAGATCCTCGCGGCCGTAGACCTCGTCGAAGCCGTGGGTGCGGAAGAAATACTCCTTGGACGTGACCGTGCGCGATGCGCCTTGGATGTAGACCGCGCGGTAACCCTCGTGGTGCAGCAGGTCAGCGAGGCAGGTGTAGGCGGCGCGGCCGTCGACGCTAGCGCCCACCTTCAGATCGTAGGGGTGCGAAGCGGGGTGGACCGAACACAAGGCGGCCACCATCGCGACGATGGTCGGCGAGGCGGTGTTGTGAAACCCGTCGACCCAGGTCATCTGTTTGGCGAAGCGGCTGACGTGCGGCATCACCCCCTCGTAGTGGCCCGACAGCGGGTGAACGAAGAGCTGGTTGCCGGACTCCATGAAGGTCAGCACGACGTTGGGGCGGTCGGTCGTCGCGTCGGGTCGCTTGGCGAAGGGGAACGGCGTCTGGTCCAGGCCGGGCCGCAGCAGCGGGAACGGCGCGGTCGGCGAGCTGAGGGCGGGCACCAGGCCGGCGTCGACGAACTGCTCCCAGACAGCG
The DNA here is from genome assembly GCA_937915965.1 of uncultured Myxococcales bacterium. GTDB lineage: Bacteria > Myxococcota_A > UBA9042 > UBA9042 > UBA9042 > CALGHC01. The sequence goes on along the minus strand of CALGHC010000824.1, from coordinate 828 downwards.
TCGGGCACATCAACGTCGCTCTCGGCGAAGGCGGCCTGGTCGCGGTCGGCCTTCTGCCACTGCAACCAGAAGTTGGTCTCGGGGAGGATCCGCCAGGCGTGAACATGAGCGGGGTAGACGACGCCGTCGCGGACCGACCAGAACGCCGGCAACGCCGCGACGATCAGGGGCAGAACGGCGAAGCGGACGAGGCCGAGGGGCCGCGTCGAGGCGGTCGCGGCAGGCGTGGCTTGGGCGTTGTCGCCCGTCACGGCGACGGCGCCGAGGGCCCTTGCGGCGCCATCCGCTACCCGCCTGGCGTCGAAGACAACGGCGGCGACGGCGAGCACCAGCAACGCCAGCGTCGCCGCGACGAAGATCAGCGCCCGGCCCTGGAGCAGGCTGCCGGCGAATCCCCGATCGAGGTACATGAACGCTTGCGAGGTCCAGTGGGACTGACCCAGGAAGCAATGTGCGGTGTCGAAACAGCGCACCGCAGCGCTGACGGCGATGATGCCCGCTGGAACGCCCAGGCCGATGGCAGGGACGATGGCCATCGCGCCGCCGCGAGGCCGACCGTCGCCGCCGCGACCCACAGCGAGGACAACGGCGCGACCGAGCGCGAACACGGCATAGGTCAGCGACACGTCCCAAGCGATGCCCTTGCCGATCTCCCATGGATCGATGTCGATCAGGTCGAGCGCCTGGCGTGCGTAGAAGGCACCAAACCGCCAACCCACAACCAGGGCGACGCCGACCAGCAGCCAACGCGTCGGCGCGACCACCAGCCAGGCGGCGCGCAGCGCGCTCGCACGACGACGCGGCGGTGCAGGGGGCGACGGCCGCGAC